>JAFACO010000318.1 GCA_023425485.1 Bacillota bacterium | reverse complement strand
TTTAACTTTAATCAGTATTGCTTTCGGTTTGGTTCTGGGAATTGTTCTCCATGGGTTCGTTATTGGCGCAATTGAACGAGATGCTATGGTTATGATGAGAAAAATTCATGTAGTAAGTTTTGTGCTCTCGGCAATTATGACCATTGTTTTCTCCAGTTTAATGCAAATTGTAACCTACTATAAATTAAAAACCATTGATATGATTCAGGCTTTAAAATCAGTAGAATAGACAAAGAGAAAGGGCGGCTGCTACCGCCCTTTCTCTTATTTCTCATCTTCTAGGTCTAACAACTCCTTTAACTTGTCTTTTTCTTCCGCAGATATTGAATCCAGCAGATAATTTCTGTTCTTACCTTGCTTTGTTTCATATTGCTGTTTAATTCTTTCTTTTGCATTCTCAATATCTATCTTTAAATCCTTAGCTGACATGATGTAACTGCCTGTCCCTCGTATGATGATTTGCTGTAACCCATCTGAAGTGGCAACTGTAATATTATATTTTTTCTTGTTGTCGTGTGCAAATTTTTCAATATACTGATCAGCGGTTTGAGCTTCTCTCGTGTATACCATATGGATGTTCTGATAATTGATTACTTCTTCTGCATGACCCTGAACCCGATATGCATCAAATACAACAATAACATGACATTTGCGTATTGCCTGATAGTTGGTTAACGTCTCCAGCAAGCTAATTTTAGCACCATCCATATTTTCGTCTGCAAGCTCAGCCAGTTCAGGCCAGGCAAAAATAATGTTATAACCATCCACAAGAAGATATTCTTCCTTCGTTTCCTTAGAAGTACTAGCTGAAGGTCCAGAAGTATAGTAGCTTTCATGGGCAGTACGAGTTTTCTTCCAGATAGACTTTTTACCTTGATTAGAATAGGCTGTGCGATTAATTATTTGATCAATCTCCTCTAGACTAATCCATCTTTCTTCAACTTCAATAGGTTTATTAATTGCTATGTCTTGTGGTGGACTTTTCTTTACTTTAAGATATCCCTCCAAGTGCATATAATTTTTGACCTCATTCCAAGGAACCAAAAATCCAGCACCATGTGTACAAAAGACTGAATTAGTGGGATTCCCCATGTCATGCTCTGGATTATAGCCAATATTTTCAATTATCTCAGTGGTATTATGGCAGGGTTCATACCCTTTTATTGTACAAACTAATCTACCTAGCCCCTTGGTATATGCTATTACTTCCTTCTGATAATTTCTCATGGTAACGACTGGTGCACTTCCTATAAGTATTGCGGTTTCGCCATCAGTAGAGGTGATTTCACTAATACCAGACATTTTTTCTATATCTGTCATTGCTCGTCCAACCATTTTCTCTGGTAACTCAAGACGAAAAGAATAGTATGGCTCTAATAATACTGATTTTGCTTCCATTAACCCCTGTCGGACAGCTCGGTACGTTGCTTCTCTAAAATCTCCACCTTCGGTATGCTTATTGTGTGCTCTTCCTGATACTAACGAAATTTTCATGTCCGTAATTGCTGAACCGGTGAGTACGCCTTTATGAACCTTTTCCTCCAAATGAGTCAAAATTAGTCTCTGCCAGCTTTTCCCCAAGATATCCTCACTGCAATTAAGTTCAAATTGTAGACCACTCCCCTGCTCACCTGGCTCCAATAACAAATGAACCTCTGCATAATGACGGAGGGGTTCAAAATGTCCTACACCTTCAACTGTATTTGCTATGGTTTCTTTATATACAATCCTTCCTGCATCAAAATCTATCTTAATTCCAAACCGACTTAGAATCCTGCTTTGGAGAATCTCCATCTGTACCTCACCCATAAGCCCAGCTTGTATTTCTTGAAGAAGTTCATCCCAGACAATATGAAGTTCGGGTTCCTCTTCCTCAATCTGTCGAAGTTTTGGTAACATCATTTTAGGATCACAACCTTCTGGGAGCAGAATACGATAGGTTAGTACTGGCTCTAAAATTGGTGCTTGGGTTGCCTCTTCGATACCAAACCCTTCTCCGGGTAATGTCTGTGTAAGGCCTGTTACCGCGCAGATGGACCCTGCTTCTAATTCCGTCACTGCTTCGAATTTTTGCCCTGAATATAACCGTATTTGATTAATCTTCTCTTCCCAACGTTCATTTTTAAAGATATCCTTAACCTTCAGTACTCCACCTGTTAGTTTGAGATGTGTTAAGCGATTCCCCTGTTCATCTCTGGTAATTTTAAATACTTTTGCACCAAATTCCTGTGGGTAGGATGGTATGGTTGAATAGGTCTGAATTCCTTCTAATAATTGTTCAATTCCTTCTAATTTCAGTGCAGAGCCAAAATATGTGGGAAAAACCTTACGTTCAAGAATTGCTTTTTGAATATGTGAAGTTGTTATTTTACCAGCTTCTAAAAATTCTTCCAACATAGTTTCTTCACATATGGCTACTTGTTCATAAAAATTATCTTTATTTTCAACTGTAAATTCAATACAAGCATCTTCCAACTGTTTCTTTAAATCTATCGTAATCATTTCTTTATCGGTTCCCATTTGATCCATTTTATTTACAAATAAGAACACCGGTATTTGATATAGCTCCAGCAATCTCCACAAGGTTAACGTATGCGCTTGTACCTTGTCCGCTCCACTAATTACTAAGATAGCATAATCAAGTACTTGAAGCGTTCGCTCCATTTCTGCTGAGAAATCAACATGGCCTGGAGTATCAAGTAAGGTAATCTGTAGTTCGCCAAATTCAAATATTGCCTGCTTTGAAAATATTGTAATCCCTCGTGCTCGTTCGAGTTCAAAGGTGTCTAAATAGGCATCTTTATTATCTACTCTCCCTAACTTTCCTATTTTCCCGCACTGATATAGGATTCCTTCTGATAAGGTTGTTTTGCCCGCATCTACATGAGCTAAGATTCCAATGATTAATTTCTTCATATTCTAAGTTAATCCTTATAGTAACAGCTAAATAACTGTCTCTTTGTCCAAAATTTATTTATTCATATCTAATGATAACAGCTCTATTCTATAATTACAATTTAAACAACAAATTTCACGATAACTAAAAGTCAGAGTATATTGTTTAACAATCACCCTGACTTTCATCCTAAGTATGTTTTAACAGCAGCATTTCAATTATTAAACTTATATCTCATCAATATAACTGACAGCTTTATAGGGTACCCTATAGTTATATTCTGTTAAACGAATGCCCGTTTTCTTACTACTTGCTGATATAACTTGACCATCGCCAATATATATAGCTACATGATTAATGGCTCCTTTTTCTCCATAGAAAATAAGGTCTGCTGGTTTTATTTTATCAATTGAAATTTCTTTTCCCCCAGCAGCCTGCTGCTTGGAGGTTCTTGGTATTTTTATACCGTTATCCTTAAAAACTGCTTGCGCAAATCCTGAGCAGTCTGCCCCCCTGGTTAAACTAGTCCCACCAAATACATACGGATTTCCTTCAAACTTTTTTGCATAAACTACGATTTTATTTCGAAGGTCTGCTGTAGTATTCTTAGTCACTGGCGTTTTCACATTATCTTTTGTTTGAACAGTAGGCTTTTTACCTACTATTTTCATAGAACAACCTTCTTTCCTTCTATCCTATCCCCATTGATAGGTTACCAGCTAATTTGTACATTGTTACCCAATTTTATTATGATTCCTTTGTAGTCTCATTATCGGAATTCTTTACCTTTGTGATTTTAATCCATGCGGATAAGCCTCCTTCAATCCCACAGAAAGCAAATACACTAAGAATTAATGTACTCGGTTCAACACTTGTCTTATAGGTTATATATAAGCAAGCACAGGTAAAGAGAATTAAATAGATGAACATACCAGCAAGTATTACTTTTGTATAATTGCTTTTCTTTTTGTGTCTCACTTAATCACCTGATTTCTAGGAAAGCATTAAAAGGTTTACATTATTATATTATGTTAATTAAAGTGATTTGTTACATACCCATCCTTTTGGGTAAAGTAAAAATACATCTATATTTACCTCTTTCCATTTCAATGTGAAATAGATTGAGAAATTAATATAGATGTATCTATATACGTCTGTTATATGTTCATTGGTAATTTAATTATATCGAACTGCCTTTACTGGTGTTCTATAATTATAATTTGAGATTCGAATACCAGTGGATGGGCTGCTGGCACTAATAACCTTGCCATTTCCTATGTAAATTGCCACATGATTAATGGTACCATTTCTGGAATAGAATACTAAATCACCTGGTTGTAACTGACCCATTGATATTCTATCACCAGAGTTTGCCTGTGCTCTAGAGGTACGTGGTATGCTGATACCAAAATGAGCAAATACTGATTTCGCAAAACCGGAGCAATCTGCACCATTGGTTAAGCTGGTACCACCCCATACATATGGATTACCCTCAAATTGTACTGCATACGATGCAATTTTACTACCTAAAGAGGAGCCACTTGAAGTTCCTGGATTAGAATTACTACTCTGATTATTATTAGAGGAAGAGTTAGAGGATGAATTCGAAGATCCATTTGAACCTGAGGACGCATTTTGTGCCGCTGCTTCTTCTTCCAAGCGTTCCAGTTCTTCTTCAATTGAGATTGCCTCTTCATATACTGTTGCAAGCTTCACATAATCAGTGGAAACGTATCCGTATTTGTCATCTTCGAGAGCAATCTTAGCCCAGCCCTCTTTCTCGCTAACTACGTTATATTCATCGCCTATTGGAATTAGGGTTATTACCTGTGACTCCAAAGAAGCCTTTTTTCTTACTTTTAAAGTTGTCGTATTTACCACCGCTGTTCTTGTTCCGGTTGATTTTGCAACCTCCACCGCTTTATCACCTGTAACAAGGAAATCTGCTTTTATGTACCCTTTTACTGAACCGGACTTAATCTGATACCAACCATCCTTTTCGTTTATAATGGTTGCTGCAGCATCATCGTAAAGCTTACCTAGAATTTCCCCTTCTTCACTTGCTTTACTTCTTATGTTAACATAGCTGGACACTTTTGCAAAAGCAAGCTGATTATGTACTTTTATTTCATCCAGTATCGACTGAACTGTATTTAAGTTTGATGGATCCGCAGTTGTATAGAACTCGTCTAATGCAAGAGTAATTCCTGCCACCGGTTCCTCGGAAGCTTCCACGCTTACCGCTTTTCCAGCAAATGCAAGTGCCCCAATTAGTGTGTATGAGGCAATCTTAAGTATTTTCATCCGTGACCTCCTAGGTATTTATTACGAAATTATTAACTTTATTACAAAGTCATTATACTCCATATCTCCTAAGAATTCATGATGTAAATAATGGTAAATCCCTACACCTCTAGATGTACTAACAAATCACCGTATCCTTCCTTTTCCATTTCTTCAAGCGGAATGAATTTCAATGAAGCACTGTTAATACAATATCTTAACCCACCAAACTCCCTTGGACCATCTTCAAATACATGCCCTAAATGTGCATCACCAGTTTTACTTCTAACTTCTGTTCGAATCATTCCATGTGTATAGTCCACGATATTATGAATAGAGGCTTTATCAATTGGTTTGGAAAAGCTCGGCCATCCACAGCCGGATTCAAATTTATCGCTGGAGATAAATAAGGGTTCTCCAGTCGTTATATCTACATAGATACCTTTGCGAAATTCATCATAATAGTCGTTGTGAAAGGGTCTCTCGGTGGCATTATTTTGAGTCACTTCGTATTGAAGTTTGGTAAGCGTTTTTTCTAATTCCTCTTTTGACTTCTTACTATATTTTTTATCATTCATACGTTTTACCCTTTCATTATTATTAAGATTGTAGAAACCAATTTAGTATTTGTAAATATTACAATAAAAATACCAAATATTTTGCTAATATTATATTCTACAGTTGTAGCATCTATTAAACTTCTTTAAATTCATTTATATATTTCAGGTAAATAGTATCTTTCTTTCCCATGTGTCTTATTTTTATACTCAATTGCAGTTTTGGGACAACCGCAGATACATGCCATACAA
>JAFACO010000277.1 GCA_023425485.1 Bacillota bacterium | reverse complement strand
CTTGGAAATACATCATCCACAGTAAGCTCAGACATTTCCTTCCATATTTTTAGGTACTCTTTTAACTTCTTATCATACAAACTTTGGTAATAATCCTCTGAGAAATATTCGGCTTCAGTAGTTATCTTAAGTAAGAAATGTAATTGCGCCTCCATTCCCATAACTATCCATTCCTTTGTATAAAACTTCAAAGCCCTTCCCCCTCCTAAACTATTGTTTAAAACACTCCTCTATTTCATTAATAACTCTAAGGTCATGATGATTAATTTTCACTGACAATTAACCCTTCTTCGATAGAACAGCGGATGGACTCATTTATTGACTCTTCCAGTTCTTTTTCAACAGAATAATAAGCTGCAATCTTAAATAGCTCTACCATTGTTTGTCTTATAATCGCTTCAACTAAATAACCTCCATTGTTCAAGAATTATTTTGTTAATAGAATATTTGTACTAGCTTATTATTATTTTATATGACTCTTTCAGTAACATCAATACAATTATCTATTTTTTACCAAATATCTAGTATGCGAACTTAGTGCTTTACACCTTTACAATATTACCCTTACGCAAAACAAGAATTGCTACAGCTAACAGGAACATACCCATAAAAGCTGGTGCGGAATGCCCCAGTGACACATAGATTTGACCACCTAGAACCGGACCGATTATTCTAGCCAATGCTTGAATCGATTGGCTGCCTCCTTGTATTCTTCCTTGTTCACTGGAGTCGACAGACTTGGAGAGCATCCCATTGAAGGATGGTCCAAAGATCGAATCCCCAAAACCAAAGATAAACATTCCAACGATAAGAAATGGATAGAAAGAAAACAAAGCCGAGGCGGCGATTAGGCTATACCCTATTATCTCTGAAACCATTCCAACAACAGCTATCTGCGCATCTCTAAGTCTTAACAAAAGCTTTGGCATGATGAATCCTTGTGAAAGGATGTCTTGGATACCCATAATTGAAAACATTAGTCCAATAATTGCAGGTGCCCAATGAAAGGTATCAATTGTAAATTGTGAAAAAACTGCCTGCAAAGAACCATTAGGTAACCATAATAAAAACGCTGAGATTAGTATTCTCTTCAATCTTCTCATAGAAAGTACATTTACCAGCTGTGTGAACGGATTTAGCCTTATAATCGTAATCTTTATTAGTCTATCACTTTTTTTAAGGCTCTCGGGCATGAAAAAGAAGCCAAAAATAGCATTAATTAAAGTTATCATTGCACCAAAATACATTGGAGCCGAATAACCGAACTTAGCAATCACCCCGCCTAGAGCCGGTCCAAGGGCGGAACCAACACCTGCAACCGCACTTATCCACCCAAAGTATTTGGTGCGTTGCTCTCTTGGAGTAATGTCTGCAAAATATGCAAAGATGGTACTTATACTTCCACCTGTGACACCTTCAATAATTCGCCCGGCAAAAAGTACCCATAAAGCTCCACCAACACCAAAAACTATGTACCCTAAGGCTGAACCAAGAAGGCATATCAATAATAGTGGACGACGACCAAACCTGTCGCTCAAAGCACCAAGTCCGGGAGCTGCAAAGAATACGCAAACTGCATAGGTAGAAGTAAGTAGTGTAACAACAATTGCTTGATGCTCTGGATTAGTTACATGTGGTTGTACTAAGAATGGTACAACTGGTGCAATGATACTGAAGCCTATGCCACAAAGAAACACCGACATAAGACCAAAGATGAAAGCCTTTTTATCTACGCCTAATTCTGTGTTCTTTTTATTTTGTAAGTTCAACCTAACCATTGAATTCCTCCTTAATTGTATAAATCGTCATTATTGTTTCCATGGAACCAATACACCTTACCATGTTTTTGTTTCCTCGTCAACAAAATTGAGAGTATAAAAATACAGCCTATCTCAATAGAGTTAGGCTGCATCTAGTTTCTTTATAAGAGAAATCTATTCTGTTTCAATTTCAATGCCCTGTTTTTTTATTTCTTCATCCAAATGCTGACTATACTTTTCCATGAAGTTAAGCATATTGTCAAATTGCTCTTCGGTTACCTGCTCAAATATGGCTTTATCCCTCTCTTGGAACTCTTTATGCAGTCCTTCATGAATTTTGTAAACTACTTTACCCTGTTCAGTAAGCCTATAATAGATTTCTTTTTTGTTATCCGGCTTCTGGTAACTTTCTATAATACCTTTTGCTATTAGTTTCTTCGTTATTTTACTCATAGCACTTCTAGTCATATAAAAGGCCCCCGCAAGCTTTGTCACATTGGAATCTACATTTTGTCCAATGTATTCAATGCAATGTACTTCAGAAGGCTTGTAATCACTAAGACATTCTTCCATCTTAAATTTATTAAGCCAAACCATTTTGTTAAATAAGTCCCTGAAACCCGATATGACCTGTTCTTCTTTGTTCATTGCTCTCCCCCCCATTGGTACATTTACAATATTATATTAAATGTTTGTTTTCATTTCAACAGATTAAATTAATTATTTTAAATAGACATATCGAATAGTGAACATTCGGTATAATTCATATGTGATTACAAAGTTTAATGCAATAAAACTTGTATTGAGCCAATCTATTAGTTATAATTGCAACGTGGTAAATTCTTCCTTCGGTGTCTGCTCCACTGATGTAAGGATTTTCAACTTATGCTTATGGAGGACAATACATGCTTAGGGAAACAGAATTTGAAGAAATTTATGACAAGCTGCAAAACTATAAATACACATCATTACAATACACAGATTATGAAGATTGCCAAGACGCCGTAATGCTGTGTAACACTGACGAACTCATCTTACTTCAAGATAAGACCAAAGAACCTACCATGCTATATTTTGCAGCAAATGATTTCATGATGCTGATTAATAAATTGAAAGGAATTTCAGAAAGTCTTCGTATGCATTTTGTGCCACGTGAATTTGCTGCGGACCTTGAAAAACTTGGATTTGTTGAATGGGCTGAATTTGCTGATTATTTCAACTTTAATTTAACTGATACGGCATCATTTTTTCAAAATGTAGAGAAACCCGAGTTTCTTACACAAGAAGCATGCAAAGAAGCATCGTTGACGTCAAAAAAATGTGCATTGCAATCCAGAGGATTTGAAGGAGAAACCGAGGATTGGTTTTTAGATTGGATTACAGAAAACAAGGTCCTAATTCTTCGTGAGAATAACTCAATTGTAGGTTTTTGCTGTGTTTCAATTTACAACGAAGGCACAACCTTATGGGTCAGAGAAGTTGCCGTTGACCCTGCTTATCAAGGGAAAGGAATAGGCAAAAAGCTTATGGAACAGGCAATTGTGTATGGGGTGCAAAAGGGTGCGGTTAAGGGATTTCTTATGGCGGATATTTTAAATAAGAACGCGATTGGTTTATATGAAAAATACGGCTTTGCTGCAAAAGATACCTCAGGTGAACTTCAGATGATTAGACGATAATATATTTAGCTCTACAGAATTATCTGATTAATACAGTCATGAAAGGAGTGCAAGATACTTTATACAGTATCTTGCACTCCTTTCATGCTTAAACAATGTTTCTGCATTTATATAAATCCAAAGTACCTCATAATTCCTAAATAAATACCATATGCAAATTGATATTGATCATTTTTAAGTTTTTGTGCATCCGATAAATTAGATAAGTATGCCAGTTCAACTAAAATTGAAGGCATGGTAGTTCTTCTTAAAACATAAAGAGACTGATTTACCCGTATACCGTTATTTTTAGTTCCTACTGTCTGTGTTATCCCCTTCATAACCTGGTCAGCTAGCCAATTTGCTTGGGTTAGAAACTGATAAATATACACTTCAGTACCATTAATTGCTGAGTTAGGATTAGAGTTGCAATGTATACTTATAAAATAATTTGCTGGCCATTCATTTGCCATTCTAACTCTTTCTTGTAAACTTGAGGCATTGTTGTGTCCTAAAACTGTAGTAGGTGTTGATCGAGATACGCGAGCTTCAAAACGAGAGTCGTCATTTAAAAGGTTTTGTAAAAATATTCCTACCTGATAATTAACTTCTGATTCTGTTACTCCATTACCTTCAGCACCGCTGTTAAAATATCCGCTTGGATTATGCCCCTGATCGATAAAAATCTTTATAGCCAAAGTGACACTTCCATAAATTTATTTAATGCTAATATATACTAGATTGCTCATATCTGTTACTTTCATTAAACTCGACTATTTACCCGGTATGATAGGAAAGATAAGTTCTTCAAAATATTTCTCAATTATTTCCGGTGTTTCTTTCATTCCATTTTGCATCCACCATTTTACCAATTCGATAAAACTGCTTGAGATATGATGTATTAACAAATCATTGGGTAATGTATTATCTTTAGTCTGTATATTTAAGATATGAGTAGTTATAAAACGTGAAAAATGCTGTTTCATATAATTCCAAAATATATCACTGCTTTCACCAACTAATATACCTTTATGATTCTTTTTATCATCCTTCAAATGATAAAGGATGTGGACAAGAAGATAATTTAATTCTCCTATATTTCTCGAAAAATCGTGAGTTTCTTCCGCTTTAAGTTCATCAGAAAAT
>JAFACO010000224.1 GCA_023425485.1 Bacillota bacterium | reverse complement strand
CTGAAAAAGAAAATTAAAGTGAATCAGGATCTTGCAATTAAGCTATGGGAGAGTGGGAATACGGATGCGAGAATACTTGCGTCCATGATTGCTGATCCTAAGGCTTTTGATGAGAAGACACTGGATGCTTGGCTGAAAGTAATCACTTATAGTGGTCTTTTAGATGAATTTGTATATGATATTGTTGCAAAAACTGAATATGCCCATAAGAAACAACAGGAGTGGATTCAATCAAAGGATGAGTGGATTGGTCGAGCTGGATGGTGCCTGGTTACTGCATTTGCCATGGATGACAAAATTGGTGACGAAGCCTATTTTGAAGAGATGTTGAAACTTATTGAGCTTGAAATACAATCGAGTGCCAATCGTAAGAAGGAAGGAATGCACTATACTTTGCTTGCAATTGGAATACGTAGTGAGTATTTGGAAAAGAAAGCGATTGAGGCTGCAAATCGAATTGGTGATATTGTCATTGACCATGGGGAAACTTCCTGTAAGACTCCAGATACGATAGCGTATATTAAACGAGGTAGAAGCAGGAAGAAATAATGAAACTTCATAAGTAACTTGGCATAAGTAGACTACTTTAGCAATATAATGTATCGTGAAAACAAGCTTAAAAGCTTTAATAACGGATTGTCTGCTTAAGTTTGGGAGGATGCTTATGGATACAGCAAATAATGAAGATAAAATTGTACACCAGATAGAAAAGAGCTTATCAAATAATATTAATGAAGATCTTTTTATGACCGGTAGATTGTATGAGGATCAAAAAGCTCCCAGTGTGATGGGCAATACTGCTCTACGTTCTTCTTCCAAAGGAGAGTATCCCCTTGTATCCAACGAACATAGAAGTGATTCTCCAGTTACGTTATCAAGAGCAGAATATATAAGACAGGCAAGGGAAGCTTGTTTACGTCAGCTTAGCAGCTCACAGGTATATTCTAAGGCTTATGATGTTAATTATATGGAGTCTGACACGCCTGTTCTCGAGGTAGAGGATAAAAATAACTCAAAGGAATGGGGACTCTTTCAAAAGACAAAAGCTACAGATTATCCAGAGGAGTCAGAACAGGATATTGCTTCCTTTCGTTCTCTCATGGTAAGAACGGTTTGCGCAATCTTACTTTTTGTTACCATTTTTGTAATCGATAAGTTTGAGATTAAGATTGGTAATATAACGCACACTATGATACAGGAACATGTAACTGGAAATGATACGTTACAGGAAGTTGAAAATTGGCTGGTGGGCTGGTTGGAGTAAGGCATAATATGATAGGCTTCCCCTTAAAATAAAGTTCAAAGAACGTTATTTTAAGGGGAAGCATTTTTTGTTCTTGAAGGTGAGGTAATTCATAAGAAGGATGCATGCACATAAAACATATTACACAGAAAGCTTCTCATATCACAGACAAAGAGGAAGGTCAGGGTTATTAGCATTTTAAATAAAAGTGGATTTGTAATGTAAAATGTGATAAATTGGGTTAGAAGAATTTAGGAATTTAAATAGGGGGAAGTATGGAGACTGCAAAGCTACTCATTGTTGAAGATAATGAAGACATTAATCGAATATTATACCGTTATTTAAGTAAAGAAGGATATCAGGTAACCAGTGCCTTTTCTGGTACAGAGGCAAAACTTTTATTAAGTATGAAGACATTTGATTTGGTGTTACTGGATTTAATGCTGCCAGGTATGTCAGGGGAGGAATTAATCCCCATTATTGGCAAGGATTCTAACACACCTATTCTTGTAATTTCTGCTAAGAGTACATTAGAGGATAGAGTTAATGCATTGAAAATAGGTGCCGATGATTATATTACAAAACCCTTCGAACGAGAAGAAATATTAGCCCGTGTAGAAGCTATTCTTCGTAGGACGATGGGAAATAGACAGAGTTTAAATCAGGAAAAAGATTTGGAATTTAAGAAATTAATACTGAAAATAAATTCTCGTGAAGTGTTTGTGGACAACCATCTAATTACTCTGACTGCCCATGAATTTGACATCCTGCAGTTGTTACTTAAAAATCCGGAACGGGTTTATACAAAAGACCAATTGTATCAGGAAATCTGGAAAACCGGTTATTATGGTGAGGATAATACCATTAATGTACACATTAGCAATATTCGAAAAAAGATTAAGGAATACGACGAAGATGCCTATATTAAAACAGTATGGGGAATCGGATTTAAGCTTGAGACTTAATCTTTATACTTTCTTTAATATTTATTAAGTACTATTTAAGTAAATCGCTCTATACTGGACTTTGTTAGCAGGGAAAATAAAACAAATAGTGACGAGTGTATCGAAGGCTCGTCAATGAACTTTAATCCTGCAATGAATATTCAGATATGAAAGGAGCAATATTTTGAGTCAAGTTATATTATCAGCGAAAAATCTTACAAAGAAATACAGCCAGGTCACTGCACTTGAAGGAGTGCATATGGAACTGAAGCGAGGGGAGATATATGGACTCGTAGGGAAGAATGGAGCAGGAAAGACGACATTTTTAAGATTGATTACAGGTCAGGCTTTTCAAACCGAAGGAAGCTTATCCCTCTTTGGGGCTACTTCTCAAAGTGATTTAAATGAGCAACGCAAAAGGATAGGAGCAATTATTGAAATTCCAAGCTTTATCCCTCACATGACTGCTGAACAGAACCTGGAATACTATCGCTTGCAGCGTGGAATTCCTGGTAAGGAATGTGTGAAAGAGGTTTTAAAGGAAGTCGGATTACAGGACACCGGTAAAAAGAAGTACAAAAGTTTCTCATTAGGAATGAAACAAAGACTTGGATTGGCATTAGCACTTATGAATAAACCGGAACTGTTATTACTGGATGAGCCGATTAATGGTTTGGATCCCTTTGGTATTGTTGAATTAAGAAACCTATTAATTAAGTTAAATAGAGAAAAAAATATTACCATACTGATATCCAGTCATATTTTAACGGAGTTATCCAACCTGGCGACATATTATGGATTTATTGATAACGGCAAATTGCTGCGCCAGTTGTCCGCTGATGAAATATCTCAAGATAATAATAAATATATTGAGTTAAAGGTTGATAAAGTAGAGGCTATGGCTGCACTTTTAGAGACAAAACTTGGTTGCACCTCTTATAAAATAACACCGAACTATGAAATTCATCTGTATGATTATTTGGAACAGCCAACAAAAATTAGTCAATTGGCAGTCAATAACGGAATTGGATTATATAGTATGACAGTGAAGGATATTGATCTGGAAAGTTATTTTATTCAATTAGTGGGAGGAAACGCCAATGCTTAATTACTTAAAAAGTGAAATCTATCGCATTCTTCATACCAAATCATCTTATATGTTTATCGCAATATGTTCTCTACTTTTATTT
>JAFACO010000191.1 GCA_023425485.1 Bacillota bacterium | reverse complement strand
GCTTCAAGAGTACGTAAATTATCTGATTTGTGTAACAAGTATAAATATGAATACCATTAGAATACGACAAACTTATGCACGAGATTTTTTCAGATATCTTGAACAATGCAATCTATGTATCTTCGATGTTGACTATCAAATTACAATAAAATATATAAAAAAATTAGGAACGCAGAATTTGAAGCCACAAAGCCATAATATTAATTTGAATGCTATTTTAGAAGTTATTCAATATTTGCAGACAAGAAATTATATTGCTCGTTTTGAGATACCAGTGCTATATCATAAAGAAAAGGAAATACATACGGTCAATGATATATATAACATTGATGAAAAATTAGATATTTTGCAGAAACACTTATATCTTTTCCCAGAAACACTAAGAATTATGTGTCTGGTATTGATTAACACAGGGGTAGAAAAAGGAAAAATGTTTTTATTAAGAGATACAGATTTCTATTGGGAGGAAGGAACTAGCTGGTTGCGTATACCGGGAGAAAATAGAAGTATACCAATTCCAAGTATATTATATTGGATTATCATTCAATATATGAAGCGAAATAAGTTAACATTTGATGCACAGCTCTTTCACAATGAGCGTGGCAAAAAGTATTCAACAGCCAGTTTTGCAGATGCTGTTTCAAAGCAATGTAGTAAACTGGGAATTTTAGATGGCGAATATATCTTTAAAGGTAGTATGTATCAAAGAGAGTTGTGCAGAGTGTTATATCGTAGCGGAACTTCTTTACAAGCAATACGAGAATATATGGGGTATTCTACTGAAGAAGTGGTAAAGGATATTGTTGGCTGGAAAGATGAAAAAGTTGCAATAAAGACACAGGAGTTTTTTGAAGATGAGAAGCACAATCTGGGAGGGAAATTACTGATGGCTAAGCATGATAAAATGAAAGAAATAAACCAACTGGAAAGTTTGCATAAAGTTGATTTCGCATTGCAGGAAATCAAGAATTACAAAGACAGCGGTAGAATAATATCAGTGACTGAATTATCGAGAAAGACAGGATTATCCAAGGGTTTCTTCTATAAAAATGATCGGGTTCGAGAGGCACTTGATGAAGTGAAGAATGAGCAAAAGGAAGAACAGCTGGGAATTATAAGAAAAGAAATTATTGACTACAGTCTTGAGAAACAGTTAGAAGTCTACAAGCGGGAACTGGAAAAAACAAAACAAGAAAACCAGCTGCTGAAGAGAGAAAATGAGAAGTTGAAGAAGGCATTAGATAAGCAGACACTTCAATATTTAAAACTACTTGCAGAAACATGATTACAGCATGCACATTTATTTAAAGCGTGCATGCTGTTTAATATACATTGGTATGTAGCAGTAGAAATGAAATACTGTTTCTGGAACGCGTGTATTGTGTAAAAATCCTTTAAAATCAAGGAAAAATGGAAGCTGCACCATTTTAAAAGTATCAATACATGGCTCCAAATGTTTTTGAATCAGTGGAACTACAATATATTGAAGAACATCTTAGAATTCTATCTGGTTTTTATGGGGTGTTAAGACCTTTTGATGGCGTAACGCCTTATCGACTTGAAATGCAGGCGAAACTAGAAGGACCCAAGTTCAGGAATTTATATGAATTCTGGGGAAATCGACTTGCCAAACAATTATTCACAGAAAGTAAATGTATCATTAATCTAGCTTCCAAAGAGTATAGTAAATGCATAGAACCGTATTTGAATAAAAATATTCGTTTTATTACATGTATCTTTGGAGAATGGAAGGATGGTAAGATAATAGAAAAAGGTACTCAAGTGAAAATAGCAAGAGGTGAAATGGTACGTTATATGGCTGAAAATCAGATTATTGAACCAGAGAAGTTGAAAGGTTTTGATCGTTTAGGTTATCAGTTTTCAGAAGTGCTTTCAAATGATACTAGCTATATATTTATTAAGGAAATATGTATTTGAAAGCAAGCTTTTACCTTATGAGCTTGTAACAGTTTAGCCAAAGCTCGATTTCGCTTTGCTGCATCTCGCTTAGGCAGAGCGCCATGCAAGTTTTAAAATAATATGTATTTGAAAGCAAGCTTTTGCCTTATGAGCTTGTAACAGTTTAGCTAAAGCTCGATTTCGCTTTGCTGCATCTCGCTTAGGCAGAGCGCCCTACAAGTTTTAAAATAATATGTATTTGAAAGCAAGCTTTTGCCTAATGAGCTTGTAACAGTTTAGCCAAAGCTCGATTTCGCTTTGCTGCATCTCGCTTAGGCAGAGCGCCCTACAAGTTAAAAAAACAATATGTATTTGAAAGCAAGCTTTCATACATATTGTTTTTTTAACTTGCATGGCTAAACTGTTACAAAATTGTATTGACTTTTTTAACATATCATGGTAATCTTGGTTCATGAGTTAGATATATCTAACTGCTAGTATTCAAGTAATGAGGCTGCTGCTTATTAATATGTTTAGTAGTATCGTTTTGTTTTTACTTTAAGTTTTAACATGCATATTCAAAGGATAACTTGATATACTGATATAAAGAACAATTATAAATCTCCAGAAGCAATGGAGATTTTATTGACAGGAAATGTTAGTTGATTCTAACACATGGAGTCTGTACAAATATTTATATCCCAGTATATCGATAGAATGGAGATTTATATGGAATATGTAAATACAAATGTTGCAATTCTTCAAGCAGAGTTTCTAAAGAAAATCAGATGCCTTAGATGTGAGGAATATTTACGAAGATATTTTTTATACAATGCATCTCCGATTATACAGAAAGTTAAGCCATCGGTTTTATTAAACATGAAAAGAGAATGTAAAACTAAATGGCAGGAGATTGCAAGTGAATTATGCCATTATACAGGGCTTTGCAGCTATGAACTCAATTACCTTGAAGATAATGTTTTAATATTGCTATATGATCAAACGGAACTGGCAAAAGTATTTCAAAGTGAGACTGCACAAAGTATCTTATATCAGTATGGGTACTCGTCCAATTGGAGCTTAAAGGATAAACTTTTATATTTAGAAAAGAGATTTGAAGCCGCAGATGATTTCCCTCACGAAGTGGGAGTATTTCTTGGCTACCCTCCTATGGATGTGAAAGCTTATATTGAAAATAATGGACAAAATCAGTGCGGTACTTACTACTGGAAGGTTTATCATGATGAGGAAAATGCCAGGGAAGCATTTCAGAAAATTGATGATGCAAAGATTAAAGCAATCAACATTCTAACAAGGCAAGTAACGTGGTTGCAAGCAGCAAATTTGTTAAAACAGCCTCAGGCTGTTACACATGCTTAGAAGGGAGATTTATATTATGAAGATTAGTATTATCTACTGGAGTAGTACAGGAAATACGCAAAGTATGGCAAAATACATCAAAGAGGGGGCAGTTGAGGCAGGTGCTGAAGTTAGTCTGAAAGAAGTTTCCAGCGCAAGTCCTGCGGATATTGAATGTGATGTTGTAGTGTTAGGATGTCCTTCGATGGGGGATGAGGAGTTAGAAGACGGCGAATTTGCTCCATTTCTTGATTCAATTGAAGCTTCACTGTCTGGTAAAAAGGTAGCATTATTTGGTTCCTATGACTGGGGTGATGGACAATGGATGAGAGATTGGGATAAGCGCATGTTAGCGGCAGGTGTAACCCTTGTTACTGAAAGTCTAATTGTTAACTTGACTCCTGAAGGTGATGAGTGCAGAGCATTTGGAAAAGCATTAGTTCAATAAATACATAATAATGATTAGAGTGTTAAAAGCTAATCCAGTCTATATATGATGAATAAGCCTGCATCTATATCCATCTGGACTTGCCTTATCATTCTATGAATTACCTAAAAGAAGATAATTCATAGATGCCGGTCTGCGCCATCTGGATATAGATACAGTCTTATTCATCTCTTTTAGTTTAGGAAGGCTTTTGACAACTCTAATCAATAATTTATAAGAAATAAAAAGACAAGCCAGTGAGTGAACGTATAGCCATAAGATAGACCAAAAATCTAATTTATGGGTGAACAGTTCACTCATTGTCTTTTTTCTATACATTATGATAAACCTCAAGTATCCATTCTTTTCATTACTTGTACATAATCTTATCACAAAGAATACACACAATTGGTGTAAGATTCTGCCAAGGGTATTTACTACTTATTAAGGAGATTACGTAATGAAGAGAAAAATTAATTTAATTGTGGTTATTTTGCTTGTTATATCCATGTTAGCAACTGCGTGCAGCACAAAACCAAAGGGAGATTCTACTGATAAAGATTCCGAAGAATTAATTATTAAGGGTGAACAGAGCAGTATGCCAACTGCCGAGTATGCAAGTCAAATTGATAAGACTACTATTATGAGCTTTGGTATTAGTGTTGATGAGGAAGAATGGCAAGGAATGCTGGATAATGCCACAGCAGAGGAGTATATACCTGCAGATGTAACGATTAATGGAACCACAATTAAAAATGTTGGTATTCGTCCAAAAGGAAACTCCAGTCTTAGCTCAATCGCTCGCGATGATACAACAGATCGCTATAGTTTTAAAATAAAATTTGATGAGTATGTAGATGGACAAACCTGGCTTGGGTTGGATAAAATTGTGCTAAACAATAACTATTCCGATGCTACCTCCATGAAAGAGTATTTAAGTTATGATATTATGTCCTATATCGGCGTGGATGCACCGCTCTTTGCTTATGCAGATATTACGGTAAATGGTGCTGCCTGGGGCTTCTATCTAGCGGTTGAAGACATCGACAGTGGGTATCTAACACGTGTTAAGAATGATGAAGGTGAACTCTATAAGCCAGATTCCATGGATATGGGGGGGATGCAATTTAATATAGATGGTCAAAAGGGTGGAACCGATGGTGCAACAGATAGTACTATGACACCACCAACAATTACAGATGGTAATTTTAACGGAACCTTCCCACCTGATACGTCTTTTTACGGTAATGATAATCCAACAGATGCGGTACCAGTTGCACCTAGTCAAGATCAAACAGGAACAGAGGGAGTAAAAAATAATACTGATGAACCACAGTCAAATGCCGATCCGTCTCAAGTAACAGATAATCAACAGCCAGCTGATAATGAATCACAATTGAATGAGGGACAGCAAGGGAATGATGATCAGCAAGAAATGATATTTGGGAATCAAAAAGGAAATCGAACAATGGGTTCAGATGATGGTGTTGCATTAATTTATTCGGATGATAATCTGGATAGCTACTCCTCCATTTTTGATAATTCAGAAACGAAGTCAGAGGAAGAGGATCAAAAAAGAGTAGTAGAGGCAATTAAAAATTTAAATCAGGGTACGGATTTAGAGACATATGTGGATGTGGATTCAGTACTTCGTTACCTTGCTGCTCACACTGTGGTAGTAAACCTTGACAGTTATTCCAGTAATATGGGACACAACTATTATCTTTATGAAAATGAAGGTAAAATAAGTATCCTTCCCTGGGATTATAATATGGCTTTTGGGGGATTTCAATCTGGTAATGCTTCCGATGTTGTAAACTTTCCAATTGATACACCAGTTTCTGGTGTTGATTTAGAAGATCGTCCGTTAATAGCAAAATTACTTGAGGTACCGGAATATTTAGAACAGTATCATGTATACCTGCAAGAAATTGTTGATGGATATTTTAGTGACGGTAAGTTTGAGCAAAAGGTCGAGGAACTGAATGCGTTAATTTCCGGACATATAGAAAGCGATACATCTGGTTTCTTTACCTTTGAGGAGTATAATGCTGCAATTACACAATTAAAAGTACTAGGTAAACTACGCGGTGAAAGTATTCAGGGTCAGTTGGATGGTACGATTGGTTCAACCACACAGGAGCAACAAGCCGAACCAGATAAATTAATTGATGCCTCAACACTTGACATGTCTGCACTTGGTGATGGCGGCGGAATGGGTAATTGGAACAATAGTTATGGTGAAGGTATGGGAAACTGGAATAATGGCATGGGTGGTGGTTTTGGTAATCTTCCAGAGGGCATGGATATGGATACCATTCAAAAAGCCATGGAAATATTACAAGCAGCCGGAGATAATGAATTAACAGAAGATCAGTTAACAGAGCTTCAGGATCTTGGGCTAACAGATGAACAAATAGAGGAATTTAAGAATATGCCAACACCAGGAAGAGACTTTCAACGTAGATAAATATATTTAAAATATCATTAGTTCTTGAACGATTTTCCATAGCAGGAGTGAACAAACCAACATATATTGTAGTAAGTATAAAAATCGACATATTAATACTTTACAATGATGGAGGTGTTGTTAATGAATGAATATTTACAAGGGTTAACAGGGCGCATCGTCACGCCCTTTAACCCTATTTATAATGAAGCAAGAAATGGATTTAATAGAGCAATCTCGAGGTATCCGCTGATAATTGTCTATTGTCAAAGTAAACGGGATGTGTCAAATGCAATTCTATGGGCAAGAAGAAATAACGTTGCAATACGAATTCGCAATGGTAAACATAATTATGAAGGATACTCGAATGGAGATTCTACATTAATTATTGATGTAAGTGAAATGAATGGTATAATATTTGACTCTTCCTCTAAACTGCTATATTTGGAAGGAGGTGTTACAAATCAGCAAGTATATGATTTTATATCCTCCAGACAATACCCATTTCCCGGTGGTACATGTCCTACAGTGGGAGTTAGTGGCTATGTATTAGGAGGTGGTTGGGGACTCTCTTGCAGGTTATTGGGATTAGGCTGTGATAGTCTGATAGAAATAGAATTAATAGACTTTGAAGGTACAACAATAGTAGCGAATCGCAATCAATTCAGCGATCTTTTCTGGGCTTGTAGGGGAGCTGGTGGAGGGAATTTCGGTGTAATCGTTTCAATGACGTTTACTTTACCCCCTCAAATTGATCAAGTTACGTTAATTGAAATTGACTATTTAAATGTCAGGTCTAGTGAACAAACGGAGTTTCTTAATCTTTGGCAAAATTGGCTGGAAAGTGCTGATCCAAGAATAACCTTGATATCCAGAATTTATTATACCGTTGAGGATGGTTTATCTATATTAGTTCGAGGCATCTTCTATGGTGAACTAGAGGAAGCGAAAGAAATCATGGGAGAGTTTATTTCACTTGCTGCAGCACAATATAATATTGAAGCCATGAGTTTTCTTGAGGCAGTAACCATTATTGGTAGTGTTTATCCTGCCTATGAAAAATTTAAATCAGTAAGTAGATTTGTTTTACGTAGTTTAACAGTAAATGAAATTGAACAATTAACAAGTATATTAAGAGAATTACCCGATGGATCCGTATTTGCAGGTTTATCCATGTATGCACTCGGTGGAAGAGTAAGTGAAGTTCCAAGAGATGCTACAGCTTTTTACTATAGGAATGCCCGATATATAATATGGTTAGAAACCATCTGGGAAGAAGATCAATTTGCAGAAGACAATAATTTATGGATTGCAGAGAATTTTCAAACTATACAGAGCCTTACAACTGGCTCTTACGTTAATTTCCCCTACAGTGAATTGCCTGATTATCAAAGGGAATACTTTGGTGACCATGTGAAGGAGCTCATTCGTATTAAATTAAAGTACGATCCTCAAAATATTTTCTCATTTCCCCAGGGTATTTTATCGGATTGCTATCGAAATGATAATGGTAATTTGTCACCGATTGATCAGAAGATAATAAAAGAAAGAAATGATACTGGGGAAGATGAAGGGGAACAGGAAAGTAAAGAGGAAAACTTACCTGACAAGCAAGTACCAAACTATCGTGGTTTTCGTTATGTTAATAAAAATAATGAATAATATTTACTAGCTCTTTCTGGTTTTCAATTACTTTAATTAGAGTAATAGGAACTGGAAGGAGTTT
>JAFACO010000130.1 GCA_023425485.1 Bacillota bacterium | reverse complement strand
TTAGTATATCATCTTAGTCATATTTAATCAATCGCAATCCAAATGATTAAATAAACCTTAAAAAACATGTAACAATTTAGTCATAAACTTGATTTGCTACTATACAACGCACTTTGACATAGTACAGAACAAAAATTTGCATAGATAAAATATAATAAAAATAGAGTATCCGATTTTAGAAAAAACAATCAGATACTCTACCTATTATCCTATTATATTTTTTATGAAAATAATCCCTTTTTCACGGAAATTGCACCAACTTCGTAACCAGCTTCGGTAACAGTAGCTTTTAAAACATCATCTGAAACTTCTTTTGATAATTGAACTACTGCTATATTCTTTTTTAAATCAACCTTTGCTTGAACACCATCAAGTTCATTTAGAACTTTTTCTACTCTTGCTTGGCAATGACCACAGCTCATACCTGATATTTCCATTATTTTTTTCATTTTTTACTCCTATTCTACCGACTCCAGCGGTACAACAACTCTTGGAAGAATTTCTTAGGCGGTGTACTATAACCTTAGAATTTTTCTTCACACTCTTCTTACATCTTTTTAATTCTCTCAATTGCTTCAAGCGTACTCTCATAACTTCCAAAGGAGGTTAATCTAAAATACCCTTCACCGCTTGGTCCAAAGCCTGAACCAGGTGTTCCGACAACATTTACTTTTTCTAATAAGTGATCAAAGAAATCCCAGGAGGTCATTCCCTTTGGTGTCTCCATCCAGATATAAGGGGCATTAACACCGCCTGATACTGTAAATCCTGCACTTTGCAAGCCTTCTCTGATTAATCTGGCATTGTTCATATAATAAGCAATTTGCTCTTTTGTCTGTTTTCTGCCTTCTTCTGTATAAATCGCAGCACCGGCGGCCTGAATGATGTAAGGTGCACCATTAAACTTGGTGCCATGACGTCTTGCCCAAAGACTATTTAAGGATACATCTCCGCATTTAAGTTCCTTGGGAATTACGGTAAAACCAAGTCTTGTACCTGTAAAGCCAGCATTCTTTGAATAGCTGCGAAGCTCAATCGCGCAGGTTTTTGCTCCCTCACATTCATAAATCGTATGAGGTACATCTTCTTCACTAATGTATGCTTCGTATGCAGCATCATAGATAATTACTGCGCCAACTTTGTTTGCATAATCCACCCATTTTTGTAAAGCATCCTTTGAAATAGTTGAACCAGTAGGATTATTGGGGAAACATAAGTAGATTAAATCCGGTGTTTCCTCTGGCAGTTCAGGTGCAAACTGATTCTCCTTGGTACAGGGCATGTAAATTACATTACTCCATTTACCTGTTTCCGGATTATAAGTACCAGTTCTTCCTGCCATTACATTAGAATCTACATAAACAGGATATACCGGGTCACATACCGCAATTTTATTATCTTCCCCGAAGATTTCCTGTATATTGGCAGAATCACTTTTTGCTCCATCACTTACGAATATTTCATCAATGGCAATTGTTACGCCACGGGATTTGTAATCTTGTTCCGCAATCGCCTGACGTAAGAATTCATAGCCAAGATCAGGTGCATAACCTTTGAAGGTTTCTTTTAAAGCCATTTCATCAACAGATGAGTGAAGTGCTGATATAACAGCTGGCACAAGCGGAAGGGTTACATCTCCAATACCAAGACGTATAATTTTCTTATCAGGGTTAGCTGCACTGAATTCTTTCACCTTTTTTCCTATGGTAGAGAACAGATAACTTCCTGGTAACTTCAAGTAATTCTCATTAATTTTAAACATAGATAACCTTACCTTTCTTGGCGAGTAAGCCTTTATTTGTAACTGCTAAGAACCAATCAGAATGTTTCATAAATTAGCCGTGAAAGCTTGCTTACTAAGGATAATTTATGAAATATCCTAGTTTGGCGAGAGCCAAACAGCAAGGAAACCACTGGTTTTTGAGCTTGGTTCTGAATAGTTAACCTTACTTTATCTTAATGATTGAACCTTTCCGCTTGAAACTCTAACTTATTCTCGATAGAAAATCTTAGGGACGTTCATTCTTTATAGATCAATTTCACCATCAAATACTTTTACAGCAGGTCCTGTCATAAATACAGTGTTTGCCACTCTGTCATAGCGAATTTTTAAGTCTCCGCCTAATAACTTAACCGTAACCTCATCCTCTGTTAACCCATTAAGGATACTTGCTACTACACTGGCACAAGCTCCGGTTCCACAGGCTAGTGTTTCGCCTGAACCACGCTCCCAAACACGCATTTCTAAGGTCGTTCTATCAACTACTTTTATAAACTCAGTATTCACACGATCCGGGAAAATTGGATTATGCTCAAACTCTGGCCCAATCTTTTCTAATAGTAATGACTTGACATCCTCAACAAATACTACAGCGTGAGGATTTCCCATGGATACACAGGTAATCTCATAATTCTGTCCAAGAACTGTTATGGGTTCCTTTATTAAGGTTTCCTTCTCTGTGATAACAGGAATGAAAGAGGCTTTTGTGATTGGAGTTCCCATATCAACTGTTACTTCTGTAACTTTTCCTTCTTTTATCGTTAGTGCAAGTTCTTTTATTCCACTTAAGGTTTCAACAGTAATCTTTGTCTTATCTGTTAAGCCCTTATCATAAACATACTTCGCCACACAACGGATACCATTACCGCACATCTTACCTCTGGAACCATCATTATTATACATATCCATTTTGAAATCAGCAACTTCCGATGTTTCAATTAAAATCAGTCCATCAGAACCTATACCAAAATGGCGATCACTCACTTTAATGGCTGTTTCCTCAATATTATTTAGTTTTTCCTTTGTACAATCCACATAAACATAATCGTTACCACAACCGTGTAGTTTTGTAAATCTCATAAACAACCTCCATTCTTATCATGAGTGCGAATTATATTGATATTTCCTTTCATAATTCACACTGCTAAGCCATGAGATATTGAAAGCATTATAGCAAAAACCTTTCTTGCGGTAAAGTCCCAAAATATATTCGCAGCTTAGCTTCTATACTTTTTCTTAAGTATAGAAGACATTATTTCATAAAAATAGCATTATAATGCTTTGTTGATTGCATATAATGCTATTACTACCTTATGGCTAATATTTGAAGTTTATTTTAGGATTTATTAAGAGATAAACATTTTTAATACCATTTCAGACATTTCTACAAGATTCGTACCACTGTCCATGCTCGTCTTCTGTAGATAACGATGTGCTTCTTCTTCTGACATGTTATTTCGATCCATAAGAAGTATTTTTGCCTTTTGAATTAGTGCCTTTTCTTCTTCGGTTCTTTGCTTTGGTCTCTCTTTTTCTTTCTTCTTTCGCCTTTGATACTGGTAAGTCATTAGCTGCAATGTATTTAATAAATCATGGGATTTGATTGGCATCGGCAAACACACAATATTACTATTCTGGCGATCTTGCAGCTTCTCGGGTGAAGCAATCAAGAGCATCTCAAATCCCTTGGGTAAATAGTTGTTTAGCTCGCTGTAGTGCATATCTGAAAATCGATAGCCACATACTACAATGCCCTCATCCAGGTCATTTGCCAAGGTAATCACCTGCGCACCAAGTGTACATGCTTCGCTTACTGAAAAACCATTTCTGGTCAATACATTTTTAATATTATTAGCATCTTCCAATTTTGGAAAACCAACTATGATACTAAACAAATCTGATCACCTCTCCCCGTTATTAGATTATTAAGTGATGATTCAGATTAAATCCGATACAGGTATTGATCCAGCTCCCATTGTGAAATCTGGTTGCAGTAATCCTCCCACTCTTTCTTCTTAATTTCAACATATTCTCTGCTAATGTGTTCACCAAGAACACTCTGAACAAAGTCATCCTTTTCAAGATGTTTCACTGCTTCCTGCAAATTAACTGGTAGTCTTCTAATACCTAAGGCTTCTCTTTCCTGATCTGATAAAGCAAATATATTTTTATCAACACTATCAGGAGCTGTCAATTTGTTCTTAATTCCCTCAAGACCCGCAGCGATACAAACCGCTAGTGTCATATATGGATTTGCTGCAGAATCAGGGAATCTAAGCTCCACTCTCGTGGAGGAACCTCTGCCAGCAGGTATGCGAATCAATGGACTGCGATTAGAAGCTGACCACGCAATATAAACCGGTGCTTCAAAGTTTGGAACAAGTCTCTTGTAGGAATTTACCAACGGATTTGTTATTACTGTCATTCCTTCAATATGTTTCATAACTCCAGCCATAAATTGATATGCTTCCTGACTTAACCCAAGCTTACCTTCTGGATCTGCAAATATATTTTTACCATCCTTCTCCAGTGAGATATTCACATGCATTCCTGATCCATCCACACCAAACTTAGGCTTGGGAAGGAAGGTTGCATGGAGTCCATGACGTTTTGCAATGGTGCGTGCAACGAGTTTAAAGGACATAATCTTATCCGCACTGGTGAGAGCATCGTCATATTTTATATCAATTTCGTGCTGAGCTGGAGCAACTTCATGATGGGAAGCCTCAATTGCAATTTCCATTTCTTCAAGGGTAAGTACCATGTCACGTCTTGCATTCTCACCAGAATCCAAAGGTCCAAGGTCAAAGTATCCTGCCTTTTCATGAGTAACCGTAGTCGGCTGTCCGTTATCGTCCAAATTAAATAAGAAGAATTCCAATTCCGGCCCTACGTTAATCGTATACCCCAATTCCTTTGCTTCACCTAGTACTTTCTTTAAAATATATCTCGGGTCGCCTTCAAAAGGTTTATTTTCTGCTGTGTATACATCACAAATCAAACGAGCCACTTTCCCCTGCTGTGGTCTCCACGGGAAGGTTACATAAGTATCTAAATCTGGGTGCAGATACATATCAGAGTCTTCAATTTTAGCAAATCCCTCAATGGAGGACCCATCAAACATACACTCATTATTTAAAGCTCGTTCCAGCTGACTGGTGGTTATTGCAACATTTTTTAAATTGCCAAACATATCAGTAAACTGCAGGCGGATAAATTCAACATCATCTTCCTCTACCATACGTAATATATCGTTTTTTGTATACTTATTCATATTAATCCTCCATTCTGATGCAGCTCAACGAATTTGTGCAGTAGCAAAAATTCGCAGATTGAAAAATCTTTATTTTTCAATCTTCTCTCCTTCATTCTCCAATGTACCATTAGTCTTAGTATCTTTCGCATTCAATACTCTGTGTAAATCAAAATTTTATAATTCGCATTCTCTCTCCAATTATAACAAAAATGGACAAAATATCCCAATAAGGAACATCTTTGCCCATTTCAACTAAGATAATAACAGCAGGTCTCCTGCTTGTCAATATGTATTTGGGCAGCTTCTTTCGTATTATATGCAGCTTTTCCCTTAACTTTGCATGCTTCTAGTAAAAATTTGTACAAGGTCCTGTCTTTCAGGTACAACGCGTGAATTCATTATATTTCTGGCATTAATAGCAATGGACGTAAAGCGTTCTATCTCTTGCTCTGAAATAGTTTCACGTTCACCAAGCAGTCTTAAGAACAATGCCTCAAACTCATCAATCGTATCCAAGCTCATGGCCGTAAGTATTTTTTTAACTAATTCCTGATTACTTTTCATTACGAATCTCATGAAACTAGGCAGTAATAAGCCATTCGCTCTTCCGTGATCAATATTTCTGAAATAGGTCAGGCTATACCCCATCGCATGCACTGCTGTAGTTCCAGTATGTGCGATAACCACTCCTGCTAGCATAGAACCATAAAGTAGTTTCTCACGTACATCAATGGTCAAATTATTGCTGTTAATAGAATACTCTGGAGAAAGATATCTTAGACATGAAACTAATTTTTTCAAACTTTCACCAGCTATCATATTACTTATCTCGGTGGATCTCATGCTTAGCATTCCCTCTATTGCATGGGACATTGCATCAATTGCTGTATTAATTGTAATTTCCATGGATAGATCTTTCATGTATTTTGCATCCAACAAAGCGAGCTTAGGAAAAATCAGAGGAGATGCAATACTTGTCTTAGTCTGTGATGCAACATTGGTCAGAATGGAATACTGAGTCACTTCCGAGCCAGTACCTGCTGTTGTTGGTACCAGAATAATCGGAAGTACTTTATCCCCATACTGTCCTTTAAAAAGATCTGCTTCCGCAATGTCCTGTGCTGCCAGCAAAGCAATTGCTTTTGCTGCATCCATAGGGGAGCCTCCCCCAATTCCAATTACAAAGTCCGCACTATGTTTCTTTGCCAATTCTGCACCTTCATAAACACATGCCACAGTAGGATTATTCATAACCTTATCATATAATATGTAATCCATTTCCTGTGTTTTCAAAGCATCTGTTATATCCTGCAAAGCTCCATTCTTTTTCGCAGAATTAGCCCCAGTTACAATAAGGGCAGTTTGTCCAAATTCTTTCAACAAATGTGCATTCTGCCTAAGGCAATCCTCCATCATAAGGACCTTAGTAGGCATATGGAAATTTAACGTCATAGCATTGTTCTCCTTTATTTATATTCTCTTATCATACATATTACACCACAACCATAATGCGTTGTTAAAATTAACACTATCACGTCCTAATAATCCGTAAAATATAATATTTTCATTATACAATTAATCCCTATCGTGTCAATATGAATAGTACTACTTCCAATCATGTAACTGAAAAACCTGTTATTAATTAGTTAAGATTAGAACTCTTGTTACGAATTCTTTTATAATCCAACTTTTAACCAAGGAGATAATTGACAGTATAACAGGTTATGCATATAATAAAACATATGTTGCAAAACAAGTGTTTTATTATGGAGGGAAACAAATGCCACCAAAGCAAAAATTTACGAAGGATGATATTATTTCGGCTGCCTTAGAAATTACAAAAAGAGAAGGAATAACTGCGCTTACTGCCAGAAGACTGGGGACAGAGTTGAATAGTTCAGCCAGGCCTATCTTTACTGTATTTCAGAATATGGATGAAGTACAGAGTAGAACAATTCAGGGAGCAAGAACGCTATATAATGAGTATGTTGCAAAAGGTCTTGCTGAACCAAATCCATTTAAGGGTGTTGGAAAGGCTTATATCCAATTTGCAAGATTTGAACCTAAATTGTTTCATCTGTTGTTTATGACAGAGAGCGGAGCAGTACCTGAACTTGCAGACGTTCTTTCCATGATAGATGAAAACAGTAACAAAATTTTAGATACGGTTAAAAAAGAATATGGATTAGAGGATACGAATGCAAGAAAGGTTTATCAATATTTATGGATATTTACCCATGG
>JAFACO010000215.1 GCA_023425485.1 Bacillota bacterium | reverse complement strand
AAGCTAGAGCGTTCGGAGCATACGTTGGAATCATTATTCTTGGAGGTGGTCGGCAAATGAAAACTTTTTTTGCGTTTCTAAAAAAAGAGGTAATGGAACTAATTCGTTCTGGACGGCTGACAATTCTTCTTATTGTTTTTATACTTTTTGGTATTATGAATCCAGCGATTGCAAAAATAACACCTTGGATGATGGAAACGATGGCAGGTTCCTTAAAGGATACGGGATTGGTTGTGACAGAGGTAAAGATAGATGCATTGACCTCCTGGACACAATATTATAAAAATCTTACGATGGCTCTCATTATTTTTGTTTTATTTGTAAGTAATAGCTTCACGAAGGAATTTCAGAGTGGAACCTTAGTTTTGGTTTTAACCAAAGGGTTATCACGCTTTAAGGTTATTTTTGCTAAAACTTTCTCTATGTTGCTGCTTTGGACACTTTGCTATTGGATATGTTATGGAATTACCTATGGATATAATGCATATTTTTGGGATAACAGCATTGCGCCACATATGTTCTATGGAGCATTTCTAAGTTGGTTGTTTGGAGTATGGATATTAATATTAATTGTGTTTTTTTCCACACTTGCTCAAAGCAACACGACCGTTTTGCTTGGGCTTGGGGGTACACTAATCGGACTTAACCTGCTAAATATGTTCTCAAGTGCAAGTAAATACTTGCCAATAAAACTCTTGAATGGGCTATCTTTACTAATGAAGGAGACCTCTGTGGCAGATTATAGCTCAGCCATATTAATTACCGTAATAACTTCTGTATTCTTAATTGGATGCAGTGTAGTAGTTTTTAATCGTAAGATGATTTAATCTGTTTCATTATCTTGTTACTAAAATATCAGCTGTTAAAAGGCTGATATTTTTGCTATAATTAACTCTAACTATTGATTAATTAACTTTGTATTGTTGATTAAGAATTTATGGTGGGGAGTGTATGGAATGGAATTTACGCTAAAAGAGGCATTACATTATTCTGAAAATAACAAATTGGAAGAATGGATACAAAAGTTTTTACGTGAAAATGAGGGAGAAATGCCAAACCCTAATTTTGCATTGGCTGATGGCTTACTTTTAGAAGACAGACATTATTTTCAACCAATTTGTATTCCGTTGAATGTATTGAAAACAGTAAGAGTTGAACAGGATATTTCAGACGAAAATGAATTGAAGCATTACATGTATAAAGTTGATAGAATTATTCAAAAGCTTCCCCAATGGGATATGCCACCGCTAATTGTACAGTACAATGGAACGGAATTTGTTTTAACGGATGGAAATCACAGATATAGTGCTTTGAGGAAAGAGAAAATATCGGATTACTACACCATTATTTGGTGTAATAAGAGTGTGAAGAATACAGTGTCGGAAATCATGTTAGATAAAGGATGGGGAGACTTTGGAATACAAGTATAGCGAAAATGGTAATTTTGAAGATCTAGCTAGTGGAAGAGTTTTATATGGAAATTACGGAATACCTAATTTCCCCGTAAGACTCTTAAATGAGATTTTTAGAAGAAGTGTGAGTTATTGCGATAGAAAGAGCAATTTAACAATCTATGATCCTTGTTGTGGGGGAGGCTATTCGCTCACGGTATTAGGATTTTGTAATAATAACATATCCAATATATTAGGCAGTGATATAGATTTAAAAATGGTGGATCATGCCAGGAAAAATACAGCGCTTTTAACTGAAAAAGGACTTCAGGAAAGGGTTTTAGAGCTGGAGGAACTGCTAAAGCTATTTAATAAAACCTCTCATAGGGATGCTTTAGATAGTGCGAAAAGATTAGGTGAGACTGCTAATCATAATATAGATATCAACATTTTTGAAGCGGATTGTACGAAAGAGCTATACATTGATAGTGAGATAGATATCATTATCACAGATGTTCCATATGGTGCCTTAGTTGAATGGAAGGGTGAAAAAGACAACCCAATCGAAAATATGATGGAACAGTTGTATCGAATTGCAAATCCAAATACAGTTTTAGCTGTTTCAATGGATAAGCAGCAAAAAATAAATAGCCCAAGATGGAATCGACTAGAAAAGCATAATATCGGGAAGAGAAAATTTGAAATATACAAATTGTGTAAATACATGAAATAATAAATCGATAATTATTATTTCAATAGGAAGAAGTGTGACATACAGGTGTCACACTTCTTTTGTTATATTTATATGGAGAAAAGAGATATTATTTTAAAGTAAAAGGAGAAAAAGTATGAGCAGTATCATAAGAAAAGATGTCAATGAAGAGTATGCATATTCGGGAATTGTAGAGGCAGGCGATTATGTGTTTCTAAGTTTCTGTGTAGGGAATGTAGGTGAGTCAATTGAAGAACAGGTGCATGGTGCAATCAATGATATGGAAAGCCGTTTGAAAAAAGTAGATCTGTCTTTACATAATGTGGTTAAGATGGATGTTTTACTAAGAGATACCTGGAATATACCGATTATGGAAAAGGTGTTTAAGGAGCGCTTTGATGGTATCTACCCTGCAAGAAAGACCATTCAAACCGAGTTTGCACATATAGGGGGACCAGACGGTCTGCATGTTCAGATTGATGCAATTGCATACAAAAAATAATAGGGTAGTAGTCTATACACGATCTCTGGAATTCCATACTTTTGAGATCGTGTATCTATTGTATATTACAGTAAAAGGATTATGTGCTTGACTTTTTACTCAATCCTTGCTAGATTATAACAATAAAAACAAATATATTATTTCTGCTAGGGGTGCCCACGGCTGAGAAGTGTAGCAATATTACACTGACCCTCAAAACTTGATCTGGTTAAAGCCAGCGTAAGGAAGCATATGAGTGGCCCCTCCTATGCAACATAAGGAGGATTTTTTTATGTTAAAAAACTTATTTGGTCTCTTTGTTAACAGCGTAACTGAGGATGGAGAGATAACCTACAATCTAACAATGTTAGGTTACATAGGCATTATTATTTTAGTTCTTTTATTGCTGGTAATAATTTCAGCAACTAGTAATACTGGTAAAAGTCTGAATGTTAAACAAGTCACCTTTTCATCCATCGCGATTGCACTTGCAGTAGTAACGTCATTTATAAAACCTTTTTCCCTGCCTTTTGGAGGCTCTATAACTTTCTTTAGTATGTTCTTTATTTGTTATGTGAGTTACCTGTATGGTGCGAAAATTGGTCTTATTACTGGTGTAGCCTACGGTTTATTGCAGTTTGTAGTTGGTCCTTATCTATATCATCCAGTACAAGTTCTTTTGGATTACCCGGTTGCTTTCGGCTGCCTTGGACTAGCTGGATTATTTCATCGTTCCAAATATGGTTTGCTAAAAGGATATTTGGTTGGCGCATTTGGAAGATTTCTTTGCCACAGTATCTCTGGTTATATCTTTTTTGCCAGTTATGCACCCGAGGGAATGAATCCAATCTGGTACACAATTACATATAACGCAAGTTATATACTTCCGGAAGCAATTGCAACTGTGATATTGTTAACACTTCCGCCAGTACGTTCCGCACTAAAGCATGTGAATAAATTGGCGACTTCTGAGGTATAACGGATTAATGGCTGCTAACCCTATATTTTAACTTTGACAATGTGGTATACATTGGTATATTATTATACATATTATTACAAAAGTTGGAGGAAACGATAATGGGTTTATTAAGTGGATTATTAGGAAATGCATCGGAATATAGTTTAGAGGATGCGCAGAAGGAGTATGGGAATTTATTAGCTGAAAGTGAAAAGATTGATCGTGCCTATAAGTTAGTAAGAGATATGTTTATCTTTACAAACAGGAGATTGGTTTTAATTGATGTGCAAGGACTCACAGGGAAAAAGATAGAGTATAGATCCATACCATACAGCAAAATAACTCAATACAGTATAGAGACCTCGGGGCATTTTGATTTAGATGCAGAATTGAAAATATGGATATCAGGAGTTTCAGGACCAATTGAAAAACAGTTTAATAAATCAGCTAATATATATGCAGTACAAGCAGAGTTATCAAAGCATGTAAATTAATATTCTGATTGACAAATATAAGTTCCAAACATATAAT
>JAFACO010000210.1 GCA_023425485.1 Bacillota bacterium | reverse complement strand
GTGTTGACCGTAGCTTTATTCAACATATCCTTTCAGGAAAGCGTATACCTGCTGATATCACAGTGTTAGAAAAAATTATGAAGGCTCTTATGCTGACCCCGAGCCAGGAACAGAAGCTACGTCATTCGTATTATGTAGACCGCCTGGGTGAAGATAACTATAACAGACACCTATCGGTGAAAGATATGATAGAATATATTGATACCATTAAAGACGCTAATTCTTTTACCGTTAATGTTAACTATAAACATGACTTTAGTAATTTTCAGCCGGTTAATGTTCTTAATGGAATAAATGATATAAATTATATGTTAAAGGCTATTATAGAAGCTGAATCCACAAAAAAGAATGGTTATGCCAAACTACTTATCCAACCAGAGCATTCGTTTTTACTGGAATTACTTTTAACAATCGGTAAAAACAGTTCTCTTCATATGGAACATATTTTTTGCCTGAATAAAGAGGTTTCAGTTAATAGTGACAATTATAAAAACTTAAAATATGTTAAAAATGTTATGCCTCTATTGCTCTCCGAAGCAGACTATAATGTATTTATCTATTATGACGACTTAGATGTAAAATTCAATAACACCTCCCTATTTCCTTATTTTATTATGACTTCCGATAAGGTTATCACAATATCCCCTAATTTAAATTATGCTTTGTTCTATATGACCGCAGATGTTCACCAACTTTACAAAACCTTATATAATAATATTTATCATCTATCCATACCCCTTGTAGAAAAAGTCCAAGATCCATTGGATTACTTTAATAAATACTACCAATTAGAACTAAATAAGCAAGAATCTAAAAATTCTAACCTTGCTACTTATTCTTTTTTAGCTCAACCTTGCTTTATGTACTTTACAAATCGTGAACAATTAAGTAAATATATCTATGATTTCCCACAGAAAGATATAGTCGTCTCTCTTATGGCAAAACGATCCGAATCTTATTATCAATTGCTGTTGAATGGGCATATGTTTACCTCCTATTTTAATGAGGAGGGGTTGGATTCCTTCTGGTCAACAGGACGTATCTCTGAGGCTCCAGACTCATTTTATAGCCCAATTGCTAAAGAAGATTGTATGAAGCTCTTAGAGGATTTATACAAAAACATCTTGGAGACTCCCTATCAAGCAATTGCAGTAGATCCAGATAAGCTTAAGATTTCTCCTTATTTATCTATAACAGCTTTTGATGAATCAATGATATTTTTTATGTATATTCATCCCGCTAAAGGCCCATTTCATTTAGTAATTCAGGAAAAGAGTATTGCATACTCTGTTCATAGTTTTCTCGTATATTTAAAAGATAGTCAGCTTGCTTTCTCTAGAGAAACAACCTTGGATTTATTAAAAAGAAAAATAAAGCAGTATAAACAAGAGCTCTAGAATTATAAAAGAGCATCCGTTCCTCATACACTTTTATGAAATAAGCATAAGTCATTTCATCTTGACATGAACTAGAAGAAGTACACTAAGCGAGTTTCTTCTGCCATCACGGGTGTGTTCTTATCTGATAAAGCTAAGCTTTACTTATTCTTCTCTTTACCTTTGCATAAGTAAAAAAGGTACAACACTGGATTAAGTGTTGTACCTACTTTATTAAGAAATCTAGATTTACACATAGAAATATTACCAATTGTCTCCTTAATTACAACCAGTAAATTACTCTACCACTACTATTTAACCACAAACGAACTAATTACATAATCGGTTATAGTTGCTAGATCCATTTCATCATAATCCTCTGCCTTCAGAGAAATTAAATACTCTCCTATATAGAAGTCATATATCGTCTGTTCAACTACCGCTCCACTAGCCTTTACCGTATACTGTGTTCTTAAGACCGTATTAAAAGGGGCCGTAAAGTCAGTCTGTTCTAGACCCTCAATATCAAACTTAGTAGCACCGAATACTTCTTTCCACTGAGGTGTAAGTAATTCTTTGGTATAGTTTCCTTTTAAAGCCTCTTTGAAAAGTTTATAGTCTGACGGTATCCCCTCTTGTTTTCTTATATCAATTCTAATTATAGATTGCAAATTAGAATCGTCTTGGGGTGTTATTTCTGTGTATGTATACCCATTACCTAGGTCTTGATTATTTACTTCCCAACCTAACGGTATTATAAAATTAATATTGCCAATCTGTGTTTCCTCTGCTTTAAAAGGCGCTTTTACCAGATATGGAATAGGTCTTATAACTGTTACCTTACATGATAATTTCTTTTCACCTGCCTTAGCCGTAATAGTTGAGCTTCCCTCTGCCAATGCTGTAACTTTACCTTTGCTGGACACAGTTGCAACGGATTTTTTACTAGAACTCCATGTCACTTTTTTAGTGGTTCCTGTAATCTTTAAACTTTTAGTCTGACCAACTTCTAAATCTAGTTTTGTACTACTAATTTTTAATGTCGCAGCCTGTGCAACTGCGGTGTTACTGAATGCAGAATTACTCGTGGTTGTAATAATGAATGCAATTAATATCGCTGATACAATAACTTGTTTTATTCTTTTCATAATTCCTCCTGTGGTATTTTTCGGAATTATTATATAGTAAGAATTTTCTTATTTCAACTTCTTATTTCAATATATTGCCTATAATCTAACAATCTCTTCTAATTGTTTACCTATGTATTTTTATTCCTCCTTTTGTGCTGATTATTTAACCTAATATTCATTTTCAGCTTACATTATATTATATCCGTCCCTTGACATTTTGGTCTATTCATTGTAGACTAAATACAGGTCTACTATTAATAGACCAACCGTGGAGGTAGTTTAATGAAAGAAATTCAATTAGGTGCGGTAGAAGCACGCTTTGCTGATATCATTTGGCAGAATGAACCACTGTCTTCTGGGGAACTCGTCAAATTGTGTGCGCAAGAGTTAGTTTGGAAGAAGTCAACAACCTACACCATCCTTAAAAAACTCTGTGAGCGAGGTCTGTTCCAGAATCAAGATGGCAATGTTACTTCTCTTATCTCCAAGCAGGAGTTCTATGCCTTACAGGGTGAAAGATTTGTAAATGAAGGTTTTGACGGATCACTTCCCGCCTTCCTGGCGGCTTTTACAGCTAGAAAGAAGCTTTCTGACTCTGAAATTGATGAACTACAGCAACTAATCAATAAGAATAGGAGGTAACGAGGATGATACATCTACTTCTTATTAAAGTGCTAAATATGAGCCTAATTGCAAGTATTGTAATTTTGTTAATACTGTTGGCAAGGTTTGTTATAAGGCGTGCACCTAAGTTATTCTCCTATTTATTATGGATGGTTGTTTTATTCCGTCTTCTTTGTCCTGTATCCCTATCCGTTGACATTTCATTTTTTAACCTTATAGATATGCCCACTACCCATAGTAGCAACCTCAAACTTATTTCTCCAAACACCAGTTTTCTTGGAACTCCCACCACAGATTCTACGTTAACTAATGTCCTTAAGACCTCTGAAAAAGTAACTCTAAGTAGTTATACAACGCTCAAGCCTGAATTGATTGAAGTTTTCTTCTCCATCGCACCTTATCTTTGGGTTCTTGGCTTTTTCATAATGCTAATTTATAGTGTACTTACTCTCTTAAAACTTCACCGTAAACTAATTGGAGCAACTCCTCTACATGATAACATCTATGTTGCTGATTATATTACCTCACCTTTTGTGCTGGGTGTATTTCATCCCAAAATCTATATCCCTTCCCTGCTTTCAAGTAAGGAGCAGGAATACCTACTTTTACATGAGCAATATCACCTTCGTAGGTTCGACCATGTAGTAAAGCTTCTTTTCTTTCTTGCGTTATGTATTCATTGGTTCAATCCATTGGTGTGGATAGCTTTTATACTGTTGGGAAAGGATATGGAGATGAGCTGTGATGAGGCAGTCCTGGCACGAATCGGTGACGATATCCGTGTGGATTATTCTATCTCTCTGCTAAACTTTGCTACCGGACATCGCATTATTTCGAACACTCCTCTTGCCTTTGGAGAAGGTGATACCAAGAGTCGTATTAGAAATGTTTTAAGCTGGAAAAAGCCTTCCGTCAGGGTCACGCTGCTAACTGCTGCTACCTGTATAATTCTTATGCTCTCCTTTGCTCTCAATCCAAAGACTGGTGAACTCTTTGCACCGGAACCCTTTGGACACACTTATCGGGTGACAGAGGTAATCTATAGCGCACCTCAATATTCCTTTGCCTATACTCCTGAAACTGCACCTCAATATTGTTTGACCTCAGATTATGTATTAATGGTGAAGAATGACCTGTTACAAGCGAGCGATACTAAAGATTGGCAGCAACTAGGTTCTATGAGTGAAGTAGTGCTCACCCAGAAGAATTTTGATCGTTATATATTGGGTGGCACAGGCGGTTGGATTGGTAATGAAACCGTCGAGCAATTTAGAAAGAATAATCGTCGAGCATATCAATTAATTCTGGAAAACGATCCAAATCCAGTATCCTATTATGTTCTGCTACAAAAAAATGGTGATGTTTATTTATCCTATGGTTACAATTTCTCATCAGACCAAACGGAGGACCAAAACACTGCTTCTATCCGGTGGCTTTTTCAAATAAACAGAATAGATGGCATCTCTATTACCGTCAAAACCGATGGTCAAGAATCCTATTGCGAACCAGGTTGGTATCCAGCAGGTCAATTTGATTTTAATTATGATGCTCTCGCTAGTGCCGTCATCTATGAGGAAGGTTCTTTAGTCATATCCGTTAATGAGGATATTGATACTTTAATTGTAGGAGAAGACTATTATAATGGCACCGGAAGTATTGAAAAAGAAACCTACACACTTAACAAAAACGCAGATGGCAACTTTGTTTTAGATATTATTAGACGACATAACATTCGGGAAGAACTTGCCGTGTATTATATCCCATATGATGAGGGACTTTATGTATTTGAAATCATACTCCCTCTTTCTTCAGACTAAGTGCAGCCATTGACCAGCTTTCTTCACTCATGGTAAAATATAAGGAAACGTAGCGAGGAAGGAGTAATATGGGTCATATACTTATTGTTGAAGATGAGCAAACGATTAGTGATTTAATATTAATGAATTTAGAAATGGTCGGCCATTCCGCTGTTCAGGCCTTTGATAGTAAGGAGGCTCTTACGACAGCAAAGAGTCAGCGTTTTGATCTATGTTTGCTGGATGTTATGCTGCCAGGACAAGATGGCTTTCAATTAATTGATAATTTTAAAAAACTCTCTATTCCCGTAATCTTTCTAACCGCGAAAGGTTCTCTTACTGACCGTGTGAAAGGTTTAAATTTAGGTGCTGAAGATTATATTACCAAACCTTTCGAGACCTTAGAACTTTTGGCACGAATTGAAGTTGTGATGCGAAGATTCGGTAGAGCAAATGTAACTTTTGCCCATAGGGATGTAGAGATTAGTCTGACAGAGCGTTTAGTCCGTAAAGGCGGACAGGTTATCGATTTAACTGCACAAGAATATGCGTTGCTGGAGGTATTAATACAGAACAGAAATTTAGCCTTATCCAGGGAGAAATTATTAGAAGCTGCTTGGGGCTATGATTATATTGGAGAAACCCGTACGGTTGATATGCATATCCAAAGGCTTCGTAAAAAGCTGGATTGGGAGGCTGTCATCAAAACCGTATATAAATATGGTTATCGTTTGGAGGTATCATCGTGAAACTACGTACGAAAATATTTATCAGCATACTGTTAATCTCTATAACTACTTTAACCATAAGCTCCTATTATCTGATTAATCGTAATCACATTAGCAACATTCAACGTGAAAAGGAACGTTCCTTAAACGAGTTCACCTTTCTTATTAACACCTTGGACAATGGTATTAACGCACAAAGTACAAAGGAAGAAATAAGACCGATTTTTGTCCGCTATGTTGAATATTATAAGACCAGAGATATTCTCTTAATGGTATATGATGATAAAGCACCCTATGTTGTAACTGTATCAGAATTTAGTGAAGCTTCCTATCAGCCCTTACTTTCAGTAGAGGAAGGAACTCGTCAGCTTCAGGTTATTGAAATAGAGAAGGAGCATTATTTTTTCGTAAGTGGTAAACTGACAAAGATAAATGATTACACAATCATCTATGCCAGAAATATTAGCAATATCTATGACCTAAGGTTACAGAGCATCTATCTCTCCCTTTTATTAACAGCTACTTTGATTGTACTATTAGGTTTTCTATCTTATCGATATTCCAAGTGGATTACAAAGCCTATTGAAATGCTAAATCAAAATGCAAAAGACATTTCTGCAGGCAACTACTCCATCCGTAGCATTCCTACTAAAGATGAATTTGCTACCTTAGGCAATGCCTTTAACCACATGGCCTCGTCCGTAGAAGCACATACCTCACAGCTGGAGGAAAAGGCCAAGGAACTACAGGAATTTATAGACGCCCTCTCGCATGAAATGAATACGCCTTTAACCTCCATTCAAGGCTACTCTGAGTTTCTTATAAATGCAAATGCAACAACAAATCAAAAACAAAAGGCTGCTGAAAATATAAATTTAGAATCAAAACGCATGAAGGATATCTATACCAAGCTGATGCAGTTGACACTAACAAGAGTGCAGGAACTCGAACATTCCACCTTTTCTATTCCTGATCTTTTTCATGAACTTGAGGAACGATTTATACCACAGCTAAGTAAACAACATATAACTCTAGAGCATCAAATCGGACTGCACCAAATGACTTTAGATTATACCTTGATACTCATGTTATTAAGTAATCTTATAAAAAATAGTATACAAGCACTTCCAAACGGCGGTACCATTGTTATTAAATCCTACTTACTAAATACTAAGCCAGTAATTGAAGTATCTGATAATGGGTATGGTATTCCAAAGGAAAAGATAAATGACATTACAAAACCTTTCTACCGAGTAGATAAATCCAGATCCAGAAAAACAGGTGGTGCAGGACTTGGATTATCCATCTGTAAAAACATAGCCAGTCTTCATAATGCAGAAATGGTTATTCAGTCTGAGGAGGGAGAGGGAACATCAATACAAGTGATTTTTTACAACTCCGTTACAACTTCTTGATTGTTTTGATAATATTATCCATTAAGATTAGAGCATAACTACTTGATGAGTTATATTTTCAAAAACGAAAGGGAGATTGTATGAAGAAAATAATAATTGTTGGCTGTTCCTGTTTTATTACCTTTAACCTATTTGGGTGCAGTAGTGTAAACCTTGAGAAAGAGCCCATTGTAATCGAAGATTCTAATACAGCTAATATTGAAGAATCTGAAGCATTGCAAGAGTCAGATAATCCGTCAGACTTATCCAATCAGGACGGAAAAACTGGGACACCCTCAAATTTTCCAGAGACTTCTGAAGATGTATCAACCAATGATACGGATAATTCCGATACCGAAATCCAAGGAGTAAATGTAGGCGAATTTAATAGTGATGTCATTAAATCAAAGACAGATAAATTAAATACCTTTAAAGGTACCGTTACATTAGAAGGTATGGAAGAGGAAGTTAATTACAGTACCTATCAGAGCGATTACGGTTATCAGATGGACTATGACGTGGATAGGTTTACCGTCACCAGCGAAAATGGAATGGATACCTTTACGGCTGAAAATCCTGACCCTGAATTATACCCCTATGTATTTATTAATGTTACAAAATCCGAATACAAGGGGGAAAAAGAAGATTTAAGCATCGGAGATCACAATCTATCCGTATATGATGAATATTCCAAGCAAACTTTATCCACCAACGCTCCAAAGGATAATGTAAAA
>JAFACO010000445.1 GCA_023425485.1 Bacillota bacterium | reverse complement strand
TAACTCTATTCCCATCTATATGGAATATGCCAGTTACGATTACAGAAAGTAATAAGGAAAAGGTATATGGAGCAATGAAGACCATGCTGCTGTTACTAAAGGCTGAAATATTAGGATTGTTTCTATTTATGAATTATAATGTGGTAAGTAGAAGGACTCTATCACCTTATTTTTTGATTATTGCAATAGGTATTGTAGCAATAACTATAATATATATTGTTGCTTGGACTATTTCGGATATCAAAGAGTTGAAATCAATTACATAAAACAATGGCTGACAGTTAAACTGGCATAATTCCAGTTATAGACTATCAGCCATTTTACTCATTACAAGTGAAATCACAGTATTTTACCAAAAAGGCTTATAGTTTCTATAAACAGAATTATTAGACCGATTACTCTGTCTTGCTTCCTGTCCTTGGTTTGATTCCTGATTATTTTCTTCTACTGTTTGATTTGGTTCAGAAGTTGGAACAGTTTGCTCCGGTACACTGGCAGGGTTTGGATATACAGGAGGGATACTGCCTCTACGTCTTAAATCAGGTTGGGCAGTTGCTTCTGCATCATTGGTAGTTCTAGCATTGTTTAAATTTCTTGTTTCGTTAACATTCCGTGCATCTGTCAAAGTTCTAGGATCATTGATAGGTACAGAATCAGCTACTCTAGTATCATTTCTACTAGTATCATTTAAGTTCCTAGCGTCATTTGCTGTATTCCGTCTACGAAGATCTGGTTGATTTGGAGTAGTATAAGTTTCCTGATAATCTGCCGCAATTGTCCTTCTGGATCTTCTGTTATCTGGCTGTCCGGTTAGTAATTCATTGTCGTTTCCATATGCTTCAAAAGGTAACTTTCTTGGCTTCTTACACTTATCTTTGTCACCGTGATGGTCCTTACAATCATCATGTTCTTTACATCCGTGGTGTTCTTTGCAATCATCAGGTTTTTTACCGCCGTGATGGTCTTTACAATCTTCATGTTCCTTGCATTCCTTATGATGACAAAATTTTTCTATGCATAATAGTTTAAATTGGCATAAAACTAGCCCAAGAAGTAAACCTATTAATAAGAAAACAATAATAAGAGCTATAAAAACAACAAAGAAATTCGCTTCGGTAAGGATACCTAATATCATAAATCGACACTCCTTTACAAATTATTCTATAATTATATATGCAAAAAAAGGTCGAATGGTGACAGTTAGAGAAGTAAAACTTTGATTGACATATATATTGGGGTTGGATATAATTACGATACAATATATAGTGTTGAGCTTTATGGCGAAGACAAGAATATTGTCAAATTAACATAGATTATAAAGGAAGGTTGGTGTTAACATGAAAAAGCTTTTACAAGAAGCTTTTATTAATCAATATAGCAATTTAGAAACTCCCCTTAGTCATATTGGAGAATTCGTTTATCTAAGAACCTATTCAAGGTACTTACAGGATATGAAGCGGAGAGAACATTGGTTGGAAACAGTGCTTAGAACCACGGAATATAATATAAATCTGGGCATTTTACATAAACAAAAGCAGGGAATACCCGTTGACTATGCAAAGGAGGATAGAGAAGCTAAATTGCTTTTTGATCATTTGTTCCACCTTAGAACCTTTACGTCGGGTAGAACTCTGTATATGGGAGGAACAGAGGTGGTTAATCAATATCCGCTGTCTAACTATAATTGTGCCTTTACAAACATTGCAACGATGAGAGACTTTGTTGATGTATTCTATTTACTAATGGTTGGAAGCGGGGTTGGAATACGAATCGATAAAAATCAGATTAAGAAACTTCCCTATGTTAGAAAGGTTAATTTAGAGAGTAGGTATGATGAGACAATACGAAATATTACTTCAAAGGAGGAGATGGAGAACACAAAGCTTTTCATTGACGTCACGGATGAATCTCGTGGGTTGCTGCTGGTGGGGGATAGTAAAGAAGGTTGGTGCGATGCACTTGAGACCTATTTCAAGGTGGTAACAGAGGAACAATATCAGGGAATTTTACATTTGACAATTGATTATAGCTATGTAAGACCAGAGGGCGAGCGGTTAAAACGCTTTGGAGGCAGAGCATCTGGTCATAAATCCCTTCAACGTATGTTTGAAAAGATTAATAAAGTGTTTGAACGTAGAACCACAGGGCAATTAGCTTCTTTGGATATTTTGGATATTGCCACAATTATCAGTGAAAATGTTGTATCCGGCGGCGTGAGAAGAAGCGCTATGATGGTCATTTGTGATGAGGAAGATGAAGAGGTAATTCAGGCAAAGAGAAATATTTATAAGGTGGTAGATGGGATTTGGATTGAAGACAAAGAAATCTCCCATCGCCGTATGAGTAATAATTCAGTTCTTTACCAAAAGAATCCTTCTTTGGAACGTATTCAAGAAATCCTTCATTCCATACGAATTAATGGGGAACCAGGATTTATTAATGGCAGAGAGGCTCATCGTAGGAAATCTACTTTTGAAGGCTGCAATCCCTGTGGTGAAATCCTTCTTCAGTCAAAGCAGTGCTGTAACCTGACTACAAATAACCTGATGGGTTTTGTAAAAGGCAATGAACTGGATAAAGAAACCTTATTTGAAGTAATAAAGCTCTCTACTAGAGTTGCAATCCGTATGACTTTGGTGGAAGTAGAATTAGAGGACTGGAATAAGGTTATGCAGGAGGACAGAATTGTTGGGGTTTCCTTAACTGGCATGATGGACATGGTTAATAAAACAAACATGAGCTATGATGTACTTGGAGAACTACTCTCACAGCTTAGGGAAATAGTACATGTGGAGGGGGAACGCTATTCCAAGGAGCTTGGAATTCTTCCACCTAAGCTCATGACAACGATAAAGCCAGAGGGAAGCTTATCCACTCTGCCTTGTGTAAGCTCAGGGATACACTTTGCTCATTCGGACTATTATATCAGAAGAATCCGTATTGCAGCTTCCGATCCTTTATTTAAGCTAATTGAGCAGCAAGGCAGTTATCCTATCTACAATGAGGTAGGACAATCGGACGAAGACTGCTCTATTAAAGTAATTGAATTTCCGATTAAAGCTCCACAGGGAAGGACAAAGTATGATGTTGGTGCAATTGAACAATTGGAGTTATATAAGCTATCCATGCTTCGTTGGTCCGACCATAATTCCTCAATTACTGTTCATGTCAGAGATCATGAGTGGGAGGAAGTTGCACGTTGGGTTTATGATAATTTTGATTATGTGGTTGGAATTACGTTCCTTCCTTTAATGGAGGAAACCTATCCTCTTTTACCCTATGAATGCACCACGAAAGAAGATTATGATTTGCGGATACAACAGGTTAAGCCGATAGATTATGATTTGTTAGCCCAGCTGGATGATGAAGACGAGCACGATATTATAGATAATGAGTGCAGTACAGGAGCATGTCCGATACGATAAGAAGAGAGAGCAAACTACATTAAGAAAAAGGAATAAAATAGTTATTGACAAAGAAAGAATGATAAGGATATAATTGCCATAATATTTAAGCAAAGTCTCATGAACTAATTAATTGATGACAAAGGCGTCTTAGAGAAATCTAAGACGCCTATTTTTGTTCATGACAAGTGAAACGATTTGTCATTTCATCTTGTTTACACGATGCAGTCAGGAGGAGGAACCATGAGTTTGGAAGTTAGTATTGAGAAACAATATAAGAATTTTACTCTCTCCGTTAATTTTGACACTCAGCAGGCTTCAACTGGACTCCTGGGAGCATCCGGTTGTGGAAAAAGCCTAACGCTAAAATGTATTGCAGGCATTGTGACACCGGATCGAGGAAGAATTGTTCTTAATAACAAGGTACTTTTTGACTCGGAGCACAAGATTAATCTGCCTGTCAGAGAACGTAGAGTAGGATATATGTTTCAGCAATATGCTCTATTTCCAAATATGACGGTCAGTGAAAATATCTCAATTGCTGTATCTGGTAAAAAGGAAAAAAAGGAAGTCCTGGAAAAACTTCTGCAGTTATTACGAATTGAAGGGTTACGTAATAATTATCCCCAGCAGTTATCGGGAGGGGAACAACAAAGGGTAGCCCTTGCAAGAATGCTTGCCTATGAAGCAAAGGTGTTAATGTTTGATGAGCCCTTCTCAGCACTGGATTCGTTTTTAAAAGAGCAGTTGCAGCAGGAACTGTTAGAAGTACTTGCAGAGTACGAGGGTGAGATTCTAATGGTTTCTCATAGCAGGGATGAATTATATCGTTTCTCTGAAAAGATTGTTATTATAGATAGAGGAAGAATTGTAGAAGAAGGACAAAAGCACGACATTTTTAATCATCCAACTTATGTTACCAGCGCTAAGTTAACCGGGTGTAAAAATATATCAAGAGCTGTAAAACTATCAGATTATCAGATTAAGGCAATAGATTGGAATGTAATTTTAAGGACAGATACGACCGTAGATAAGGAGGTAAACTTCGTAGGTATAAGAGCACATCACATTCAAGTAGCACATAATCAGGACGAGGAAAATATGTTGACAGTTTCACTGCAAGGTTTTTCGGAAGGGCCATTTGAAAAAAGATTAATTTTGAAGGTCTTAACTGCCACAAAGGAGAATAAGTTATGGTGGATTGTGTCTAATCCGGTATGGAAGAAGGATTTTGCAGAGACAATCCCTAATAAAATTATATTACCCAAAGAGCATCTACTGTTGCTAAAACAAATGGATTAGTT
>JAFACO010000437.1 GCA_023425485.1 Bacillota bacterium | reverse complement strand
ATCCTACACAGATGGACACTCAATCTCTGGGGCGCTTATTGGTGCGTTGCAATGCACCTGGTGAACTACCTATTGAGAATGCCACAATTTCCATATCCCTCCCCAGTAATCCAGGCGTCGTTGTCGAACAATTCAGTACAGATAACTCCGGTCTCTCTCAAGAGATTATTCTGAATGCACCTCCAATTGACTACAGTTTAAGCCCCTCCGAAGTCCAGCCCTATTCAGAGTATAACGTTGAAATAACTGCTCCTGGTTATGAAACTGCCATGTTCTCCGGGGTGCAGATTCTAGCCGCCGTTACCGCCGAGCAGAATGCAGTCTTGGTTCCGCAACCGGAACAGCCAGTAGAAGGAGAATTATTTGTAATTGCTCCTCATACTCTGTACGGAGATTTTCCTCCTAAAATTCCAGAGGATGAGATAAAGCCTACTGGAGAATCCGGAGAAATTGTACTACCAAGTGTCGTAGTTCCAGAGTTTGTAATTGTTCATGATGGCCCTCCCACCGATTCCTCTGCTGCTAACTATTGGGTGCGTTACAAAGATTATATTAAAAATGTTGCGAGTAGTGAGATCTATGCTACTTGGTCGGAAAACACAATCTATGCCAACATCTTGGCTATCCAGTCTTTTACCTTAAACAGAGTATTTACAGAATGGTATCGTAACCAAGGTTATAATTTTACTATAACTTCTTCTACCGCCTATGACCATAAATGGACCAGAGGACGTAATATTTTTACTAATATTAGCCGCCTGGTGGATTCTGTTTTTGTAAATTACTTATCACGGCCAAATGTAAAGCAGCCGATTTTAACACAGTATTGTGATGGAAATCGTGTCCAGTGTCCCGGTTGGATGACACAGTGGGGGTCTAAAACTCTCGGTGATCAGGGAATGAGTGCAATTCAGATTCTTAGAAACTTTTATGGAAATAACATGTATATTAATACAGCCACAGAAGTAGCAGGTGTTCCAAGATCCTGGCCCGGTTTTAACTTAACTATTGGCTCAAGCGGAGCAAGTGTGCGTATGATACAAGAACAGCTTAATCGAATCGCCCAGGCATATTCTGCTATCCCTAGAATAGCAGTGGATGGTAGTTATGGCCCTCAAACTGCAGCCGCGGTTAGAGCTTTCCAGCGGATTTTCGGTCTTCCGGAAACCGGTATAGTTGATTTGGCAACCTGGTATAGAATCTCACAAATATATGTTGGTGTAACAAGAATAGGCCAATAACTATCACAACTTTGTAATGATTTCATAATTTATTATGAGTAGAATATGAGGGATGCAGATATGCAATATAGACATTACCCACTCTTTAATAAATATGCAGAAAAGAACATACGAGTCTATCCAACTGAAATGAGCACACAGTCCTTAGGAAAACTTAGAGCAAGGATTACGAATAGTCAGTATATACCAGTTGCTAACGCTACCGTTACAGTCAGCTTACCCAATGACCCTAATAATGTAGTTGGCGAATTGACTACCAATGCCTCCGGTGTAACCGAAGAGATAGAGCTTCCCGCTCCTTCTCTGGATTATAGTCTGGCACCTTCTCTCGTACAGCCTTATTCGGAATACACCATTCGTGTAACTGCAGCTAACTACACGCCAGTTACTATTCAAAATATGGAGATATTGCCCAATGCAACTGCAATTCAAGAAGCCTTCTTACAGGCTCAGGCTCCTCAAGAGGGTTCTTTATTTGTAATTCCTCCTCATACTCTTTATGGTGACTATCCGCCTAAAATAGCGGAGGCAGAAATTAAGGACACAGCCGCCTCTGGTGAGATTGTATTACCCAGTGTCGTAATCCCCGAGTATGTCGTCGTTCATGATGGTCCGCCTACAGATGCCTCGGCCACAAATCATTATGTCAGATTCCGTGATTATATTAAGAATGTTGCCTCCAGTGAGATCTATGCAACATGGCCGGAATCAACGATTACTGCAAATGTTCTTGCCATTTTATCCTTTACCTTGAACCGTGTATACACGGAATGGTATCGCAATCAAGGCTTTAACTTTACAATAACCTCCTCCACTGCCTTTGACCACAAATGGATGCCCGGCCGTAATATTTACGCCAATATCGGTTTAATTGTGGACCAAATCTTCAATAATTATCTTTCCAGACCTGGTGTAAAACAGCCAATTTTAACTCAGTATTGCGATGGTAACAGGGTGAAATGTCCGAACTGGATGACTCAGTGGGGTTCCAAAACCCTAGGTGATCAAGGAATGACAGCTATACAGATATTAAGGAATTTTTATGGCGATTCCATCTATATTAATTCCGCCACAGAAGTTTCAGGAGTACCAGCTTCCTGGCCGGGTGCCAACCTAACCAATGGTACCAGTGGTGCTAATGTAAGAACCATACAGGAACAATTAAATCGCATAGGCGATACCTATACTGTAATTCCAAAGGTTGCTGTTAACGGACAGTTTGATCAGGCAACTGCGGATGCGGTTAAGGCTTTTCAAAGCACCTTTGATCTACCAGCGAACGGAATAGTTGATCTGCCAACTTGGTATAAGATTTCAAATATATATGTCGCAGTTGCAAGATTAGCAGAATATTCCTAAGATATCCTTTATGGACGTTTTAACTACGTGTATAAAAGAAGAAACGATTAGACGTTTCACTTATCATAAACAAGATGAAACAACAAGTCGTTTCACTTGTCATGAATAAAAAGAAGAACATTTTCCACCAGGAAGCTGTTCTTCTTTTTTATTATTCATATTTATTCTATTTACCACGGAAAAACATACGGTTCCCTATGATCTAGAGTATCAAACTCATATCCCATATCACTAATCATTTTAATTATATCTGGCAGCATTTCCACGGTTAAGTCATTAATCTTTGAGTCATGCATTAATATAATTGGATTATTTTGTCTCTTGAGATCCTTTCTTATATTTCTAAGAATAGAAGAAGACGTTGGGTTGCCAATGGAATCGTCAGCGCTAACATTCCAGTCATAGCAAGAAAAACCTCTTCTCTCCATCTCATCAATTAAAGCATCTTTTATTTTAGCATTATATTTATTGTTACTTCCCCAAGGAAATCGAAAGATATTGACCCTCTCCCCTGTAATATCATAAATCTGCTGATAGACCGTATTAAAATCATCCAGAAAACGTTCTATGGAGCAGTATATTTTATTACACATATGGGAATAGGTGTGTATTCCAATTACATGACCTTCATACATCATGCGTTTTAAGCTATCCTCACCTTCCTCATTGATTGCGCTGCCAACGATAAAGAAAGTTGCTTTAATATCATACTCTTTCAAAATATCTAAAACCTCAAAGGTGTTTTTACTTGGGCCATCATCAAAGGTCAAATAGGCAACTTTCTTCTCTTTATTCGGTGTGGCGGGAACTAAATATTCAGTATAAAGATCAGGAAACATTTCTGTATAGTCTGGGGTATGCTTTGTTGTTGTTAAATCTTCTCCCTTAGCAGCATCATTTTCCAATTGCACCAGTTCCAAAAGCTGACGCTCATTTATACCTGAAGCTTGGGAGGAGTCCTTTATTCCTATTTTTTCAGGTTTTTCAAGTAATAATATAATCACGCTGAATCCAACGATTAGGGCTAAGCCGATAAGAATTTTAAGTCTCACAATTTTTTCCTTAGATTTTTCTTACTAACATCATATGCAAGCCATACTTTGTTATTCTTGGGATTTTGCGCAATATTGATTTGATTATCAAAACCAATTTCGTCTATCCATAAGGAATAAGCCCATATATATACGGTCATATTCCTTCCTTTCCGTTTAAGAGGTTTTTGACACCCTAACCATAATTTCAATTTAACAGTTTGCCTATATTTTTCTTTTCTTCTTGTCATAAAACTTACATAACTCTATAATATTAATAGATGACGAAATAAAATCAGGGGAGGTTTCCATGCGACATTTATTACATAGAGGTCTATCTTTTTTAATTATACTTTTTATATTGACACTCATCTTACCTGCTTGCTCTAAGGAAAATAAAGCCAAGTCTACAGATATAGCAGCAGATGATACTACCTATACAAATGTCAATTTAAACATCGATTCTAATAAAGGACAAGCCAACAATACACCATCAATAATTCTTAGTCCCGAAATCAATAGTGATACTTTGGTTGCAGACGGTTCTATTACTCTACTGAAATTAGATAATGCCGCAAAGACGAAAGAGAAGGATAAAGAACCCTATGTTATTGCCATAGATGCTGGGCATCAGAAAAAAGGAAACTATGACAAAGAACCAGTTGGACCCGGTTCAAAAACCATGAAAACAAAGGTCAGTTCTGGTACTCGTGGCGTCTCATCTGGCATTTATGAATATGAGCTAACTCTTAAACTAGCCAAGGGTGTAAAGAAGGAATTGATAGCGCGTGGTTATGAAGTTGTTATGATTAGGGATAAGCACGATGTGGACATTAGCAATAAAGAAAGATCTGAAATAGCAAATGAAAGTGGTGCTGACATATTAATTCGTATTCATGCAGATGGCTATTCCAATCCAAGCGTTAATGGTGTGAGCACACTCTACCCTTCGAAGAAAAACCCTTATGTTGCTAATCTTAGTGCCGATAGTTATTCCTTATCTAAAAAGATTGTAGATTCCATCTGCAAGCAAACCAAAGCCAAAAATCGAGGTACTATGCCTCATGATGATATGAGCGGTATCAATTGGAGTGAAATACCTGTTACAATAATAGAAGTTGGTTTTATGACAAATAAAAAAGAAGATAAGCTGTTGCAAACCAAGGATTATCAATCAAAAATAATTAAGGGCATCTGCAATGGCATTGATGATTACTTTGATTAAGTTGTAGATTGTTTGTATAGATTTTTTATTTCTACAAATAATACCTCCAGATGGAGGTGATTTTAATGGACCCATATACCGCAAATACTTCTCCAATGCAATCTGTTTTTACATCAGTGCCTTTTGGAAATAATATTTTTTTAGCAAGTGTATTTGTAAATGAAGATGATCAAAATAGTTATCTTTCTTCTCTTGATTCTGATACCAGAGAGTATGTCCTTAGACATAAAGATGAATTTAGAACACGACAGGATATCATTGATTTTGTAGGTCGTATGCATAACAGCTGAGGAATCCCTCAGCTGTTTTTAGTATGTTAAGGAAGCATCTCTAAAACCGTATCCAGTGCTTTGTCTGCCTTAACTTCAATATCAGGTGTTAGTGGTTCTTTGTCGCGTGTTACATCCGGTCTATGAAATATCTTATAGGACATACCAAGACATAATTTAGAGTTTGGTAACTGGAAGGAAAGTACGTCACCATAGCTGCTTGGCATATTCCCAGAGGTTTCACCCACGATTGTTGCCAGCTTATTATCGGATAGAAATGTTCCAAACATATTTGCAGAGCTAAAGGTTCTAAAGGAGGTTAGCACATAAATATCTCCATTAAAGGTTCTGGATTTTTTATTGTTTTCTAAAGTATTCGGCTTCCCTTTAATTAAAAAGTTACCAATTCTAACATCCGTAGAATAATTTTTATAGGAATCAATATTTAAATACTCCATAAATTCATTGACTACCCCACTATTTCCTCCACCATTATTTCGTAAATCAACAATAATGGTTTTAATGTCATTTTCAAAAACTTTATTAAAGAATTCTTTCAACTTATTAATATATGCATCATTATAATTACATTCCAATAGTGTAAAAATAGCGGCCTTTTTCTCTTTGTTTATCTCATAAGAAACAAATTCCTCACTATCTTCTGTCTCCGTTTCCTGCACCTGCGGTTCAATTTCGAATTCATAATGAGTTGTTATCTTGTCAGCACCATTAAAATATGTAATATCCACTCCGTCCGAGGTATTAATATTAAGAAATCTCATATAATCTTCTTTTACCATCTGTCTGCGAAACTGAAACTCTGCATAACTTTCCAGCTCATAGGAAAACTGGCTGCAAAAGGTATGATATAAATCTTCTATAGCTATCCCATCAATCGATACCAGATCCATATCCGCCAATGAAAGTTCATTACCTGCTAAATAATTTATCACATCATTCTTCACATAAACATTCGTATGTCCATCTTGAAATTTAGATACAATTCTAGCAGTTGCCTGCCACAGTTGTAAAACTGTACATCCCTCTTTTAAATTTGAGAATTCCTCTTGATACTGTAAATTAACTGCTTCAGTTAAAACCTTTGAACCATCTAAATAGGCAGGGTGATACTTTTTTAGTTGCTTCATTAAGTACCCCAGGTCGTCAGTTACTTGCTCCTTTGTCAACTCAGTATCTAAGTCCATCGTTGATTTATAATAACTAACTGTTTCCCTGTATGGATCAAATCCTAACTTCCAAGTTGCAAATCCAATTATGCATAAAAGTAAAATAGCAATTACAATTCCCCCAATAACTTTAATACTCTTTTTCTTCATACACCCTCCCGCTTTACACTTTACTCTTTACTCTATAACATCAGTTACTTATTTATACTTTAAAGCTCTGCCAAATGTATTTGTACCTCGCATACAATAATAGTTTTGATTATACAACACACATACATTTATTGCCATACAGTTTAGAGAATTCTTAACTAATATTAATATTTCAACACCCTTGATACTTCGTTTTACCTTATTTCCCATAAACAAGATAAAACGACAAGTCGTATCACTTGTCATGAACTAAAAAACTTGCTGCACGAATTTCTTCAGTCATCTCTGGTGGCGTGAACAAAAAAAAGAATGCTATACTTACCAACTCTTAGCATAATAAAAGAGTAAGAACAATTTAGCATTCCATTTATTAATATACTAGATGGGTGTCATAAGCCCACATTAACCTGGCACATGAGTAGGTGTATCTATATGTTCAGATGGCGCAGACCGGTAAAAAAGGATTGCACTATTTATGCAATCCTTCTTTGGTAAGGCAAGTCCAGATGAATATATAGATACACCTACTCATCTGGACTCAATATAGGGGCTTATGACACCCCAACTATTCATTTATAATTACATCATTCCCATTCCAGGTCCGCCTGCTGGCATTGCTGGTTCATTGGTCTTAATGTTAGCAACAACTGATTCTGTTGTTAATAAGGTAGAAGCAACGCTAGTTGCGTTTTGCAGAGCACTTCTTGCAACCTTAGTAGGATCAAGAATACCTGCCTGAACCATATCTACATATGCTTCTGCTAAGGCATCAAAACCGATACCTGGCTGGCTTTCTTTCACCTTGCTGATTACAACGGAGCCTTCTAAGCCTGCATTGTATACGATGCTGAATAAAGGAGCTTCAAGAGCCTTTAATATAATGTTAGCACCAGTCTTCTCATCACCTTCTAAGTTAGCTGCTAATTTAGCAACTTCTTTGGAAGCGTGAATATATGCGGAACCACCACCTGCAATAATACCTTCTTCAACTGCTGCTCTGGTAGCTGCAAGAGCATCTTCCATACGAAGCTTATTTTCCTTCATTTCTGTCTCAGTAGCCGCACCAACACGGATAACTGCAACACCACCAGCTAGCTTCGCAAGTCTTTCCTGTAATTTTTCTCTATCAAATTCAGAAGTGGTCTCTTCAATCTGTGCTTTAATCTGTGCAATTCTTGCATTGATATCAGCCTTATCACCTTCACCGTCAACAATGATGGTGTTCTCTTTTTGAATCTTAACGGACTTAGCGCGACCTAATTGCTCTAAAGTAGCTTCTTTTAAATCAAGTCCTAACTCATCAGTGATTACAGTACCACCAGTTAAAATAGCAATATCCTGAAGCATTGCTTTTCTTCTATCGCCATAGCCAGGAGCCTTAACTGCTACGACCACAAAGGTTCCACGAAGCTTATTAAGTACTAAGGTTGTAAGTGCTTCACCTTCTACATCTTCAGCAATGATTAATAATCTTGCACCTGTCTGAACAATCTGCTCTGATACAGGTAAAATCTCCTGAATGTTAGAAATCTTTTTGTCAGTAATAAGGATATAAGGATTATCTAAGTTAGCTTCCATCTTATCCATATCAGTACACATATAAGCGGATACGTATCCACGATCAAACTGCATACCTTCTACAAGTTCAAGTTCTGTCTTCATAGTCTTGGACTCTTCGATAGTTATAACTCCATCATTGGATACCTTCTCCATAGCGTCAGCAACTAACTGACCTACTTCATCATCACCAGCAGAGATTGCAGCTACTCTTGCAATCTGCTCTTTACCCTGTAAGCTTGAGCTCATCTTGGTAATTGCTTCAACTGCACAATCAGTTGCTTTCTTCATACCCTTACGAAGAATGATAGGATTTGCACCTGCTGCAAGGTTCTTGATACCTTCAGCAATCATTGCCTGTGCAAGCACAGTAGCAGTGGTTGTACCATCACCAGCTACATCGTTGGTCTTTGTAGCAACTTCTTTTACTAACTGAGCGCCCATATTCTCAAATGGATCTTCTAATTCAATTTCCTTAGCGATTGTAACACCATCATTTGTAATGAGTGGAGCGCCATAAGATTTGTCAAGAACTACATTTCTTCCCTTAGGTCCTAAGGTAACTTTTACTGTATTTGCAAGCTTATTTACACCAACTTCAAGCGCTGCTCTTGCGTCAGAGCCATATTTGATTTCTTTTGCCATCGTTAATACCTCTCCTTTTAATTAGTCTTCTACTACTGCAACAATATCGTTTTGTTTTACGATAATATATTCAACGTCATCTAATTTAACTTCGGTTCCAGCATATTTGGAGTAGATAACCTTATCTCCAACCTTCACCTGCATAACTACTTCTTTCCCGTCAACCATTCCTCCGGGTCCAACAGCAATTACCTGTGCCTGTTGTGGTTTTTCCTTTGCCTGACCAGGTAATACGATTCCTGACTTTGTTGTTTCTTCAGCTACTAACTGCTGTAATACTACCTTATCTCCTAATGGTACTAGTTTCATTTGATTTCCTCCTTCAAAATATAGTTCCTATCCTGTGTGATTGTATTACTTTCACTTTGTGAAGACATCAGTTCTTCACGTTCCCTGTATTAGAGATTGTTAGCACTCTTTCTAATCGAGTGCTAACTGCTGTTTCTATATTAGTAAATTTGCTATTATTATGCAACTTTATTTTTCAAGAGATACCGCAGCAAATTTAATAATTTCTTTATTATCCTCTTATTATCTCTTTTTTTCTCATTTTTTCTTAATTTGTTACCAATCAGAACCAAATATAATAATAAAAATTAGCTTTGAAAGCTTGCTTTCGAAAGATAATTTTTTAATACAAATGAAACGACAAGTCGTTTCATTTGTCATGTATTATTGTTTGGCGAGAGCCAAACAGCGAGGAAACCGCAGGTTTTCGAGCTTGGTTCTGAATAGTTCAGAATACTTTGAAAGCTTGCTTTTGAAAGATAATTTTTAATACAAATGAAACGACAAGTCGTTTCATTTGTCATGTATTTTTGTTTGGCGAGAGCCAAACAGCGAGAAAACTGCAGGTTTTCGAGCTTGGTTCTGAATAGTTAGAATACTTTGAAAGCTTGATTTCTAAAGATAATTTTTTATTGACTACCACAAAGAAAAGTTATTACCATGCTTGGCAATAACTTTTACATTCAGTACTAGTTTAGTATATTCCTAATAGGGAATTATATACCATTAACGTTATTCCATGAAACTATTGGTCTTGAGCATCGTTCGCGGAAGAGCATCCTTTGAATTCTTCCAAGGCTCATCAGCATAGCGGTAATCAAATTTATCAATGAACCACTCGATATCTCCATTGACCCTTTCCAAATTATCAAGAAAGTGCTTGGTTAACTTCTTAATAAATTCTTGAAGTTCATTTCCTTTCAGATGCTTTGGAGCTTCTGTATATAACGACTTAAAATGGCTTACACAAAATCCCTTCGAGGAATAGAATTTTTCACGAAAGCTTTCCTGTGTACTATAGAGATAAAAAATTGTTACAATATATCGTTCAAAGGTTTTATCAATTTTCTCACATACAAAACAGGACTCTTCCATTTTATTAAGGTATTCCAGCAATGCATTGGTCTCCTCTTTCTTCTTAAAGAGGTTTGGAGAGGAGAGCTTATATTCACCAGCAGAAAGCTTTTTAATATCTTTCATCTGCTTGCTCAAATGAGATTGCATTATTAAGGCTAATCCAAGACGATTTTGATTCTTATATAACTTCTCCAGGTGTTTCTCACAAAAACCCAATCGAGAAGTTGCTTCTCGAACATCATCCTCCATATAGCTAGGACCAATAGTAAAATCAATTGCATCCGTCTCCAGCTTTTTATACATTGCGCAAATTGGACATTCACAATCCGCATTAAAAGCGTCACTTACTGGAATCGTGTATAAGTTCTCTTTCAACCTGCCATCCTGCCTTTATCTATTTTTGATCCGCACGGATCAGATCTTTGATATCTCTAGCCTTTTGCTTAATTCTCTCATTAGCATCTCTGGAAATAAGTACTCTGGAAATCCATCTTCCTGCTTCTTCTGTCTTGCCTATTCTTCTAGCCAATTCAGCCATGAGTAATGTAATTGTAATTTCATCCATTCCACACATAGGGAAGGTTTCTTTACTAAAGGCTTCATCAAAGCCATCATATGCCTTTGCAATAAAATCGATTTCCTCTTTTGCCAATGCTTCTATCTGTGCTTTATAATCCGGAAGCTGTGATGATAAATTTTCAGCCTTTCCTCTAAGAACCCAAGCGGTTTTAAGACAAGTGTATGCACGCTCTGAGGTTTTTGCTTTCTTTACAATGGAATTGACCAGCGCAAGCTTATGCCTTGAAATTGCATCATCATAATCATACACACTACCCGACTCTTTAATTCCTCGAAAGGATGCTGATATACTTTTCTTAATTAATGTTGCCTGAGCAGAGGTTACATATTTAAAAAATCGATTCAGCGCTGCGAATCCACAATGAGGACATACCACAGCATCATATTTTAACGGGTCCATATTTTGGTAGATTGGTCTAAGGTCTGTATCAAGATTTAGAAGTTTAACCTTACCTGATTTTACGGTCTTTGTTTTAAATTCCTTATCACAGACAGGACAGGAAAAGCTCTTATCAAAGATGGTATCTTCCTCTGAAAATATATCCTTCACTTGTTCTGTACTACCTTTTGCTGCTTCCTTCTCTTTTGCATCGTAGATGTCCATCTCGGATAAGTTACCAAGTCCGAATGCTTCTAATCCAGAAAATAAGTTAGCCAAGTTCAACTCCCCCATTTCTTATAGTATATTTTTATAGTTTATTTTTATAGTTTCTATATTCCGGCTTGTAGGAGCTCTTTAAGAAACAATGCGATTAAATACTGGTTGTTACGCTTAAGTTATATAATAACACAGTTAATCATAAGTGAAAAGTGTTAAAATTAAAATCAGCCTTGTTACCTAATGTGCAACCCATTCTAATCTTTGCAAAAGACCATTTCAGCCCTTATATCCTACTGATATAATTTAACTAAAATAGTCTTTTTAGGTTTGAATTTATTCACTTTCTTTTCTATACTTCGCTAATAGCAAATCCAGCATACGTCCATAGCTCTTTACACCATCTGTTTGAGCATTCGCCTTCAGATAGGTATCATTGATTTTATTTGATACCGTACTTACCACCGAGTCCTCAAACTGAACCCAGTAGGCAGAATTTGCCCTAATATCTTTTAGTACCCCTTCTGAATATTGATCCCTTATTTCAAAATACAAATCAGGATTCTGGTCATACAAGGCATTTGATGCATTTACCAATGCGTGCATGGTACTACTATATTGTAACTCAACATTATCTGATTCGCTTCCCACCAGATACGCAAGATAATTTGCCTCATCCTCCCGCATAAAACCTCGAAGATGTGCCATCTCATGCATCATTGTTGCTGGTATTGTATAATCCGGAATGTCCACATTCACATTTGCCTCCATTGTAAATGGAAAGAAGATTCCCGTAATCTCTGTGTTTGACATCAGACTAGAGAATAAAACCGGCTTAGCAGCTCCATAAAAACCACCCAGGACAGGGTATTCCTTTGCCATGGACTCATAAGCAACCTCTGCTTCTTTAGCTAACTCACGATTGCTCATGGAAAGCTTGAATACACCCTCTTCATCTGTTTGTGCTATTTGCTCTCTAAGTTCATTTGCTTTAAGCATTAAGCTTTCTGTCAATCCATACAGTTCCTCGACACTGGACTCTGTTATCTCAAGTCCTGAGTACTCAGCAAATGTGTACCTGTAATAATTAAGACCAGCAAAGATTGTAAATAGGAAAAGTACAATGCTACCTGCACATATAACATTTAAAATACCTTTAGCTAATCTCTCTCTTCGATTAGTTTTTATTTTTACCAGCCTGATAATAAATCTTAGGATTATAATTAGGATTATGAATGGCAGTAGTAGAACAATTAATTCTGCCAAAGAAAAAGGTAGAATTCCGGTAATAGTGGAATAAATCTGCGCGATCCATCGATACACATGTCTCGCAAACACCTGCTCAGCAAAGAAACTACTGTTCTTCGCTAGAAGAAGTAAAAGAAATGAAACTGGAATTAACAGTAGGATATAAATGCGTCGATATGTAAAAAGTTTCTTCACTAAGTGGTCCCCCGTTCTTTCATTTTCCAATGAAGTATCTATTTATCCTATCGTATCACAAATCGACATATCCTGCAATCATATGGCAGTACGGATACTTAGTAATGCATTACCATTCCTGTAGTTTTCAGGTAAAAGAAAAGCTAATATACTGACTTACAGCATATTAGCTCATTATTTAATCTAAATTACTAAATGTCTTATTACTAATGATAAAACCTTACTTATCTCTATTATAATCTTCGATCGGTACGTTTCATTAAATAATTGCCCACCTCTTGAATAACTTGAACAATCAACACCAGGATTACCACTGTAACTAACATGGTACCTGTTTCATAACGATAATAACCAAAACGAATTGCAATATCTCCCAATCCGCCACCGCCAACAAAACCACTCATTGCAGAATAGCTCAAGATTGTTGTGACCGCAATGGCTGCTCCTATTAATAAAGATGGCTTTGCCTCAGGTATTAAAACCTTAAATATAATTTGAAATGGGGAAGCTCCCATACTCTGTGCTGCTTCAATGACACCTTTATCCACTTCTTTTAAAGAAGATTCTACCAACCTTGCAATATATGGTGCAGAAGCTATGATCAGTGGAGGTATTACGGCACTTGATCCAAGTGTTGTCCCAAGTATGAATCTGGTGAAGGGCATAACTGATATTAATAAAATAATAAAAGGTACGGAACGCAGTAAATTAACAATAATACCAAGTATCTTATTAAATATTACAAAAGGAGCAATCCCGTCTTTGTCGGTGACCACCAAAAGGACTCCCAAGGGTAAGCCTATTGCATATGCAATTAAGGAAGAGGTAAAGGTCATATACAAACTTTCCACTATTCCTACTCCAAGCATTGCAATAAAATCAATCATACCACTATCCCACATTATCTGTTACCTCCTCATATGGAATCTGATTTACCGTTAGATAATTCATAATTCTCTTTCTACCGATTTCGTCCTTAGGTAATTGTATTACCATTTGTCCAAAGGCTTTCCCATCAATGTCCTTTGTATCTGCAAACATTATATTTACCGGGGTCCTACATTCCAGTATCATATTTGAAATAACAGGTTCGAAGGAGGTTCTTCCATCAAAGATAATTCGGCACATATGATCACCCTCAAAGCTTTCAATATGTGAATCTCCGGAGAACACCAGCTGTTTGGCAATTTTTGATTTCGGTCGGATAAACACCTCTTCTACTTCTCCAATTTCTGCGATGTTACTCTTATCAATAATCGCTACGCGATGGCATATCTCTTCAATTACACTCATTTCATGGGTAATGATGATTACCGTTATCCCAAGCTTTTGATTAATCTCTTTTAATAAATTCAAGATAGAACGAGTAGTCGTGGGATCAAGAGCACTGGTTGCCTCATCGCAAAGTAATACCTTGGGATTTGTTGCAAGTGCTCTCGCTATTGCAACTCTTTGCTTTTGACCTCCGGATAATTGAGATGGATACGCCTTTGCTTTATCTGACAGACCAACAATTTCAAGTAACTCAATAGCCCTTTTTTTCGCTTCCTGCTTATCAACGCCTGCAATTTCTAAGGGAAAACAGATGTTTTGCACGGTATTTCTTTGCATCAGCAGATTGAATTGCTGAAAAATCATACCCATCTTCTGTCTTTCCTTCAATAAGTCTTTTTCATACAGACTTCCAAGGTCTTTACCATCAAAGATTACTGACCCAGAGGTAGGACGTTCCAAATAATTGATACATCGTACCAGGGTACTTTTCCCTGCACCACTAAGACCAATGATACCGAATATTTCACCCTCATAGATTGTCAGGTTGATATCCTCCAGGGCTTTCACTACATTATCCTTATTTTGAAAAACCTTGCCTAAACTGACAAGCTCAACAATTGGGGTTTTGCTCATTACTCCCATTCCTCCATAAACATAATTTAATACAGAACAAAAGTGTGCTATGCACACTCTCGCGTTCAAACATTTTTAAAGCACACCTTTTGTTCCGCGCGCGTAGCTGCGCATCCTTAGCCCAAAGGGTTTTTATATAATAGGAAATTCCACAGAATTTTCTATTATATAAAAAAACACGATTGGAGATCCATCCATCGTGTAAAAGTTCATTTATCCTATGATAATCTCAGAATTTGCTATTCTACAGTACATCCTACGTTACACGCAAAATTAATTTACCCTTAAAATAAAAAAATCGAGGCGACAAGATTTGAACTTGCGACCTCTGCGTCCCTAACGCAGCGCTCTAGCCAAGCTGAGCCACGCCTCGATATATCAGCTAATCCTATATTTAAGATCGGCTTAGCGAAGCTGCTGGGCGGACTTGAACCGCTGACCTCTTCATTACCAATGAAGTGCTCTACCATCTGAGCTACAGCAGCAAATAGGTTACAAACCATAAATGCTTGTATTCAACCAATTAAGTGTAATAGATTGAGTAAGTAAGTGTGTCATCACTAAATAGTCTTATACCAGCCGAGATAGAGGAATCGACCTAAGATAAATCTAAATTTCTTTGAGTACCTGGTTCAGCTTCGTCTTTATTCTTGTTAATGCATTATCAATTGTCTTTGGTTCTTTCTTTAGTACCTCTGCAATTTGTAGGTATTTTAAATCCTGCATGTACAAGTCCAGCACTTGCTTTTCTAGGTCGCTCAGACGCCTTACAAGTTCATATTCTATCATACTGGTATTCTCTTTGTCAATAACTAATTCTTCTGGATTTGACACATATTTTTGTTGAATTATGTCAACTAGGACTTCCTTATCCTCAGCATCCATATTCTCCCCATATGCTGGCGTATATAGGGAGATATAGGTATTTAAAGGAATGTTTTTCTTTCGATTTGAGGCTTTAATCGCACTGTAGATTTGCCTGGAGATGCATAAATCCGCAAAGTTAAAAAAAGTATTATCCTTATTGGCTTGATAGTCACGAATTGCCTTATACAGTCCAATCATACCTTCCTGTATTAGGTCGTCCTTATCTCCACCAATAAGAAAAAGTGCTTTCGCTTTGCTTCTTACCAGATATTTATATTTTTCCAGAAGGAAATCAATTGCAGGTTGATCTCCAGCTTGGATTCTGCTAACTACTTCTTCATCCGATAATGTATCATACTTTATCACAGTTTTCATCATAGCCTCCATACTCTTACATGGTTAC
>JAFACO010000346.1 GCA_023425485.1 Bacillota bacterium | reverse complement strand
GCATACATATATCTGCCATGCTTTGTGTAATTCAAGAAGAAGAAAGCAAATGCTACAACAATTAACATAACAATGATTAGCCAAGGCTCTTTACCAAGTGCACGGAAGGCAGCTGGTACAAGTCCTTCAGCGATTTCACCATTAGGTCTTGTCATACGTTCTGTAATTGCACCACCATTGGAATAGGTCATTGCAACACCCTGAAACACGAACATTACAGATAATGCTGCTACCATATCCGGTATTTTCAATTTGACAATAAGAATACTATTGATCAGTGCAACACTTAAACAAATTAGTACTGTAAGGAAAATGGATAATCCAATGCTTCGACCATACCATACAAACATAGTCATAACTAAGAAATCGGCAAAGTTAGCGTTTGCACCAATGGATAAATCCATACCATTTACAGTTAAAGAGAAAGTTAAACCTATTGCAATAATTGCAGTTATCGAAATACTTCTTAAAATGGTAACCATATTACTGGCAGTTAGGAATATACTGGAGTTCGTTTTATCATTCCAATTTGCAAAGGTAAAGAGTACAAACAATATTAATATTGTAATTAAAGTCCCCCACTTTTGAATAAAATTCATAACCGTATTACCCACGGCTTTATTCTTTATTGTCCCTGCTTTTCCAGTCATTTTATTTCCCTCCTGTTGAAAAATAAAGCAATTCTTTTTCATCAGTGTCTGCAACGTTCAACTCTTTTACAATTTGTCCATCATACATTACATACACTCTGTCAGCTATCGTTAATATTTCTTGAAATTCACAAGTCGCATAGATAATTCCCTTACCACGCTCCGCCAGATTTTCAATTAATTCATACATATCTCGTTTTGCACCAACATCAATTCCCTTTGTAGGTTCATCAAAAATATAGATTTCTGATTCCGAATTAAGCCATTTCCCAAGTACGACCTTTTGTTGGTTACCGCCTGATAAAAGTGCAACCGCTTGATTTTCAGAAGGGGTTTTGATTCCCAAGTCTTTAATCATCTTACAGGCATCTTTCTTTTCTCTTAATTTATGTACCACAGAAAATAACCCTGTATATTTCTTCATTGAGGCAACGGTTATATTGGTATATACCGGATCAGTAATTAATACGCCTTCTTTTCGTCGTTCCTCGGGAACCAAGGCAAATCCTCGCTTTACTGCTTCGTTTGGATTTCTATATTTTATTACTTTTCCATCTAATGTAATTGTTCCTCGCTTCTGTTTATAGGCACCAAATAATGTCTTGCATAACTCGGTCTTTCCAGCACCAACCAGCCCTGCAATTCCTACAATTTCTCCACGTTTCACAGTCATGTCAATGTCTTTTACTCTGTTGTCAATTTCATTAAGTCCTTCTACTTGTAACAAAGGTCCACCAATATTAACTTCTTTTTTTACATAATTATCATCGAATTTACGTCCCAGCATAAGCTCAACAATTTCAGTTGTCTCAAGCTCTGGAGTAATTGGCATGTTTTTTACAACACTGCCATCTCTCATTACAGTAATCGTCTCACATATTTCAAACAACTCATTTAATCGATGGGAAATGAATATTACTCCTACTCCCTCTTTGGCCAGTTCACGAACAATACGGAACAGTTCCTGTGTTTCTGAATTAGACAGCGGAGCGGTAGGTTCGTCTAGTATTAGAAGACGGCACTTTTCTACTACACATCGTGCAATCAACACCATTTGCTTTTCTGCAAGGCTCAACTCTGAAACAACTTGATTAACGTCCAAGTTTACGTTTAATTTCTTCAATGTTTTTTGAGCTGTTTTTCTAATGGATGCCCAATTAACAAATTGTTTTTTACCCATATTATTCGCCAGCACATTGAACATTACATTCTCTGCAACCGTTAAATAGGGTATTAATGCTGTATCAACCTCTTGATAAACAATTTCAATACCTAACCCTTTAGCATTTTTGGGGGACCGGATTTCAACCGGTTCCCCCCCAACAAATACTTGTCCAGTATAGTGTGCATTAGCGCCAGCCAAAACTTTCATCAAGGTTGATTTACCAGCGCCATTTGCACCGATAAGCGCATGAATTGTTCCACCTAACATACTGAAATCCACGTTGTTTAGAGCTTTTACTCCCGGGAATTCAATGGATATGTCTTTCATTTCAAGTTTAAATTCATTCATTTTGCGTCATCCTATCCATATATTACTATACTTTGCAATTTATTTTTAGTTCTATTTCTCTTTTACTGCTTTTAACCAATCAAAGTTGAAGGTATCCTCTCCAGATGCATCTCCCCAACCATCAATTACAGTTCCAAGGTTAGTCATATTAATATCAGAACTTAACTGTGAAGTTAAAACGTTGCTAGCTGATAAGTTAAAGTATTCAGGAGTTTCAATTCCAACAAATTTCATAGCTAATAATCTTGTGTCAACAATACCAATTAATTTAGGATCTACTGCTGCTGTTGATTTCCATACGTCGCTGTTAGCAAGCATTAACTGAATATCATCGTTGGAAATGTCAATGGTATACATAGGAATATCTGTACGTCCTGCATCGTTTAACGCCTGTAATACGCCTTTTGCTAATTCATCATAACAACCCCAGATTGCATCAACAGAGTCTAATTCATATTTTGGAAGAATAGCTGCTGTCTTTGTAGTCATATCACCACGAGCATTTGCAGTATCTGTAGGAGCAATTACTTCAAGTGTTTCAATCTTACCATCTGCTTCAAGCTGTGCATATACAACATTACGTCTGTCCAGTGGAGGGATTCCAGGGCCCATGAATGTCTTAAGAACCTTCATAGGATATGTACCACCATTTGCTTCAAACTCTTCCATCATATAACCAAGGGATAAGGTTGCAAGAGCATTATCATCCTGTGCTGTAGAAGTAACACCTTCTAATAATTCACTGTTTGCATCACCATCTTTAAAAGGCATACTGTCAAAGGTTACAACTTCGATACCAGCATCTCTTGCAGGCTTTAACATTTCATAAGTATAGGATAATTGTCCGTGAGATAAAATAATTCCGTCATATCCTTTAGAGATACATTGTGCAACAACTTCCTGTGTTCTTACATCATCACCATCTGTTACATAAGTATCTACGGTAAATCCTAATGCTTCACCCTCGGATACACAACCATCCAAAAACTGTTGGGTATGGTCACCTGCTGCTAAGTTACGAACAACTGCTACTTTTTTCCCCGCAAGTATAGATGCATAATCTGTTCCCTCAGTATCTGTGTTTGCTGTGCATCTGTTACAGTCTTGTCATCATCTTTCACATCCGGTGTTGTCTCTGCATTGCTTTTACAAGCTGCAAGCGAAAATACCATTGCTGCCACTAATAATAGTGATAAAAACTTCTTCATGAAACTACCTCCTCAAATTATGTACATTGTTGTTTCATACCATGTTTATATTGTATCTTTTGGCATGTTTAAATAATATCACCAATTCAAAAAAATTACAACATTTTTATCTTAAAGATTATATTTTCAACACTATTGCCTGATTTCACACCTCCTTTTTATGCACATTTAACTAGCAAATATAACCTATAGGT
>JAFACO010000321.1 GCA_023425485.1 Bacillota bacterium | reverse complement strand
CGTGTAAGGCCACATGAAAAGGCGTTACAAAAGGAGAAGATAAATTATCTTACGGATTTCAAAATGGGTGTTAGTTATATAAGAACACATAAGTATATCAGAGATTTTTTTGTGTTCTGTGGTATCTTTCTTTTCCTGGTATCTCCAGCAGCATTTTTAACACCTCTTCAGGTTACCCGTACCTTTGGAGATGAGGTATGGAGGCTAACAGCGATAGAAATCGTATTTTCAATCGGAACAATGATTAGCGGACTTTTAATTGCTTCTTGGGGTGGATTTAAAAACAAAGTTAAAACCATGTTTGTGGCTTGTTTATTATTTGGTATTAGTACATTAGCTCTTGGTGTTATTCCAAATTTTTGGATTTATTTATTCTTTATGTTCACCACTGGTCTTAGCATTCCTGGATTTAATACACCTTTCGTAGTAATTTTACAGGAACGAGTGGAAGGGGATTATTTAGGAAGAATTTTTGGAGTATTTGGTATGATCTCAAGTTCCATGATGCCCTTAGCAATGCTACTCTTTGGACCCCTATCTGACGCAGTTAAAATCGAGTGGTTATTAATTGGAACCGGTGTAATAATATTCGTGCAGGCATTTTTCTTAGTCAGGAATAAGAATTTACTTAAAGTGGGTGAACCCATTGCTGAAAGTGGAGAGTAATTGACTATTAGGCATACGAATTAAATAGTTAGTGAAAGAAAAGCCTATCAAGTTATGATTTGCCGATATACATAATTGTATGAAAGCAAGGAGGAAACATAACATTGGTAATAGGCTTTTTTTGTTGGGGAAAATTACTGACCGTTATAATTCGTAGGTTACTTGTGTAAAAAATTACTTACATAAATTTAAAATTAATATGAAATAGATTTTGATTACTTTTAGCAAACTTGTCTTTTATTTCATCCATTTTTATCCAATATTTAACTTTGAGGTGATAGTAGATTTTACAAAGGAATTGATATAGTTAAGGAGAAATATAAAACTATATCTCAAAAGGAGACGAAGTATGAAGAAGTATTGGAAAAGAGTTCTGGCATTAGGAATGTTATTTGTATTGTTCGTTACATCTGCTGTCCTGATTAATACAGATAGCAGAGCGCAAGCTTCCGAAGAAAAGAAAAATGTTGCAATCACAAAGGTAATAAAGGAAAAGGGAACAAAGGCTCCAAAGTATATCTTCTTATTTATCGGTGATGGCATGAGTTATCCACAGGTACAAGCAGCATCTTATTATCTTGGAGCAACACAGAGTGGCGGTAAAGTGAAATCAGATAATCTTAGCTTTATGAATTTTCCGATTGCTGGATCGGCACAGACCTTTGACAGTACATCTTTCTGCCCGGATTCCGCCTCCACAGCGACGTCAATGTCTACAGGATATAAAACCTACAGTGGTGTCATCAACATGGATACTTCTTTAACTGTAAAGTATGAAACCATTTCCGAAAAGTTGAAAAAGCAATCAGGCTATAAGATTGGTATTATCTCATCAGTAAATATTAATCATGCTACACCAGCAGCTTTCTATGCTCATCAAACCACCAGAAATAATTATTATGAAATTGGATTGGAATTGATAGCAAGTAACTTCGATTATTTTGCAGGCGGTGCATTACTCAAACCTACCGGAAATAAAAATGATCAGCCCAGTCTTTATGATTTAGCTGCAAAGGCTGGTTATAAAGTAATAAAGACACAAGCTGCTGCAAACAATTTAAAAGCTTCCGATGGAAAAGCTCTTGTTATTGCAGAAACCTTAGCAGATTCTGAAGCAATGAGCTATTCCATTGATGCTGCGGCAAATGAATGGAAGCTTGCTGATTATGTGAAAAAAGGAATTGATGTTCTGGATAACAGCAAGGGATTCTTTATGATGGTAGAAGGTGGAAAGATTGACTGGGCATGTCATGCAAATGATGCAGCTTCCACTATTCAAGATACGGTTGCCCTTAGTAATGCAGTAAATGTTGCCATTGACTTCTATAATAAGCATCCAGAGGAAACTTTAATCTTAGTTACGGGAGATCATGAGACCGGTGGTTTAACCATAGGTTTTGCTGGAACAAATTATGATACCTATCTTGCAAATATTAAGAACCAAAAGATATCTTATGCAAAATTTGATACCAGTTATGTTGCTAACTATAAAAAGAATAATACCAAATTCTCACAGGTTTTATTAGACATAGAGAAAAATTTTGGACTTGTACCAGAAAATAAGGCAGCTAGTGCCGTGGATAGTCATTTGGTATTAACAGATTATGAATATAATAAACTTCTAGATGCCTATAACATGACTATGAATGAGGTAAAGCAGTTAACAGAAGAAGAGTACGTATTGTATGGTACCTACGAGCCTCTTACGGTAACCATTTGCCATATCCTCAATAACAAATCCGGTATTGCCTTCAGTTCCTATTCCCATACAGGTATTCCTGTTCCAGTTTTTGCTCTTGGTAATGGAGCTGAAAGCTTTGAAGGATATTATGATAATACGGAAGTATATAAGAATTTAGCAGCATTAACCGCAGTTAAATAAATATACAGACCCGGGAACTTGTATCTCGCACACGGTGAAAGGATATGTTTCACTTTTCATGAACTGGAAGAAACACGCAATGCGAGTTTCTTCCAGTTGTCGTGGTATGGGAAAAGTTTTCTGGTGTAAAGAAAGGTATGGTCATAGATGAAGTTAGTTCATAAAAGATGGTGGAGTACCTATTTTCCTACTTTGGTTACACTGATTATTCTTATTGTTTTAATTGTAATTCCTACAGGTTTTGAGGAGGCTGTCATTTATAAAGGAACAGATCGGACTACAGCAGAGGTGCTAGAGACCGACGAAAGTATGTTAATTGACTCTGGGTTAATACGCTCTGGAGAACAAAAATGCTCAATCAAATTGCTGGGTGGACGATTTAAGGGTCAAATAGTGGACGGTATTAATTTATTAAATGGCTCACTAGAGCAGGATAAACTCTTTGAGCAGGGAGATAAAGCTTTAGTCGTTATCAGTTATCAGGAGGACAAGATTATATCTGTCAATATGATTGATCAGTATCGAATAGGTAAAGAAGTAATTCTGGTTGGAATCTTTGCATTACTACTAATTCTATTTGCTGGTAAAACAGGAATCAGATCCTTGATATCCTTTGCAGTTACTGTATTAATGATATGGAAGGTTATGGTGCCTGGGTATCTCAGTGGTTATAACCCGATTTTATTTGGATTCTTAATTGTCCTAATCTTAATTATAATTACAATAATTATGGTATATGGCTTTGATCGTCAGGCGATGTCTGCTATTACAGGTTCCCTTTTGGGGACTATTACAACTGTTATTTTGGGCATCATATTTACTGACTTATATAAAGTGCATGGAGCCATTATGCCATTTTCGGAAAGTCTTCTTTATAGCGGTTATGTTAATCTTAATCTAACGCGTATATTTACTGCAGGTATCTTCATTGGCAGCGTGGGTGCGGTAATGGATTTGGCAGTGGATATTACCTCATCCGTTAATGAGGTTGTGGAGAAGAAGCCAGACATTGAATGGAAGGAAGCAACTCTGTCAGGAATACGGGTAGGGAGAGCAGCACTTGGGACGCAGACAACAACGCTTCTGCTGGCTTATTCCGGCGGTTACATAGCCTTGCTGATGGTATTCATGGCACAGGGAACGCCAATTTATAACATATTAAACTATAAATTTGTGGCAGCAGAGATACTGGAGACTATGATTGGTAGTATAGGTCTGGTCACGGTAGCCCCGTTTACTGCTCTAACCAGTGGGGTATTGTTAACACGCAAGAGGAAGAGAAATAAATGGGATATCATAAATGACGAAGATTGAACGAGGTCATATTTAACTATAGTAGGTACTTTGTTAATTCATATAGGAATAAAAACTTGTTTTAAGTCTATTGATTATTGTAAAGTAATATACTACAATAAGAAATAAATTGTAAACAATCTAAATTTGACTTAGAATAAGGAGATTAATAATGGATGCTTTTGAGGTAATGAAGGCACGTCACTCAGTACGCAGCTATAACGAACGTAAAATGGAGCCACAGGTCATAAAGGAATTACAGGAACTGATAGAAGAATGTAATAAAAAAGGGGATTTACATTTACAGTTATGTCTGGAGGATTCAGCAGCTTTTGATGGCTTTATGGCGCATTATGGAAAGTTCAGCAATGTTAATAATTACATTGCAGTTGTTGGGAAAAAGACAAAGGACTTGGAAGAGAAGGCTGGATATTTTGGTGAAAAAGTTGTATTAAAGGCAAGAGAACTTAATCTTGGTACCTGCTGGGTAGCTGGTACTTACAGTAAAGGTAAATGTAAAGCCATAGTCGACAAAGGAGAGAAGCTCCTGGCGGTAATAACAATCGGTTATTTCGATAAGGATGGGATTCCTCATAAGACAAAGAGCGTAGAAGAGTTATCAAAGGTTCAGGGTAATGTGCCGGATTGGTTTAAAAAAGGTATGGAAGCTGCACAGTTGGCACCTACCGCCATCAACCAACAGAAGTTTTATTTTACTTTGGAAGGAAATAAAGTAATGGCAAAAGCAGGACTAGGATTTCTAACGAAGTTAGATCTTGGTATTGTAAAGTATCATTTCGAATTAGGTGCAGGGAAAGAGAACTTCACCTGGGTTTAAGAAATATAATTTAACATCATAACTGGATTATTGTAATTATAGCATTTTTAAAATAAAACTATATAAATACTCCTAAAATAGGTAGGCTTCTAAAACTATTTTAGGAGTATTTTTGTAATTTATAAAACTATTATTTAATTTAGATTACTATATTGGCAACATAATATTAAGCGGAGATTAAGGATAGATATCTTAATTCCATCTCTGATTCTACAACCAGGTGTTGTGACTTGACTGTACAAAACCTGGTTCATCTAGTATAATATCTACCAACATGAACAAGCTGTAGATAAATTATAAGTTAATTGTTATAGATAGAAGCAGGAAGCTATTATTATAATTATTATTAGCAGAATGGATTTATCAGAATGGATAAATATTCGAATAAATGCAAGGACAAGTTGCAGGAGATAGAGAATGAGTAAGGTAGATAATTCAAAGAAAAAGCAATGGGTTAAGGCAACAAAGAACGTTAATCCAAAAGATAATCAGTTGGACAATCATAGATTGAAAATTATTGCGCGTATTCGGACAGAGTTCCCTGAAAAGTTTGGAATACCCAGACAGAGTGGAATTGTAGATTCTGTAAAAGCAACTATTGTTTTTGAGCCGGAATACCGTAACATTGACGCTCTTAGAGGGATGGAAGGCTTCACGCATATCTGGTTGATATGGGGCTTCTTTCATACAAAAATGGATACTTGGTCTCCAATGGTCAAACCACCTAGACTAGGTGGCAACAAGCGTATGGGAGTATTTGCAACAAGATCACCCTTTCGGCCGAATCCTTTAGGACTTTCTTCTGTCAAATTAGAAGGCATAGAGATTAATCCAGAGCTGGGACCAGTGCTGCGGGTATCCGGTGCAGACCTTATGGATCAGACTCCAATCTATGATATTAAACCTTATCTTGCTTATACGGACAGTCATCCAGAGGCAGCCGGTGGGTTTGCCGAATCTTTAAAGGACTATGAGCTTCAGGTGAATTTTCCTGAAGAGTTAATTAGCCTTATCCCCAAGAAGCACCAGGAAGCTCTCTATGGAATTATGGCACATGATCCACGCCCATCATATCATGATGACCCAGAGCGAAAATACGGGTTTACCTATGCAGGCTTTAATATCAGATTCACAGTATCTGATTTGCTGTTAACGGTTTGTGAGGTAACAAAGCTAGAAGAAGATAAGTATTAACAGCATGAGAAACTATTCAGAACTAAGCTCTAAATATTGCAGGAGGTAACTATGCAAAGTGATCGTAAAAAAGAATTGAAAGAATCTTATAAGAGTAGTAAAACATCTATGGGAGTTTATCAGATAAAAAATATATTAACAGGAAAAACCTATGTTGGAGTTACACAGAATTTAAAAGGAACCATGAATGGAAATATATTTAAACTGGATTCAGGCATGTTTAAGGACAGAGAATTACAGAGTGAATGGAAAATCAACGGTAGTTCCAACTACGAAGAAACTGTCTTAGCGGAATTAGATTATGATTCGGATGAGTCAAAGACGGACTATACAGAGGACTTAAAGGTTCTTAGGGAAATGGTTACAGAAGATATTACGGATAAAAAGTTCATTTAGAATGAGGAGTAAATACCAATGAAGTTTTATTTTGCACCTTTGGAGGGCATCACTGGATATATCTATCGAAATGCATTTTATGAATGTTTCGGTAAGGAAGTTAGCAAATATTTTTCCCCATTTATCATTGCTAACCAGAGTGATAAATTTAAGTCAAAGGAAATCAATGATGTATTACCTGAAAACAATAAAGGTTTATGTTTAGTTCCACAGCTTTTAACCAATCAGGCACAGGATTTTATTTATACGGCAAATAAGCTAAAGCATCTGGGCTATGAAGAGGTTAATCTTAATTTGGGTTGTCCTTCAGGAACCGTGGTAGCGAAGAATAAAGGCTCGGGTTTTCTGGCAAAACAGGAGCAGCTGGATCAATTTTTAGAAGAAATATTCGCTGAAAACACCGTAAAAATATCTGTCAAAACTAGAATAGGCAAGGATGATCCAGAAGAGTTTTATGAATTGATGAAAATCTTTAACAAATATCCTATAAGTGAATTAATCATACATCCAAGAATTCAGAAAGATTTTTATAATAATAAGCCGAACCTGAAGATATTTTCAGATGCGGTTTCATTAAGTAAAAATAAAGTTGTATATAACGGAGATATTGTGTCGGTAGAAAGCTATAAGGAGTTCACACAGGCATTTCCTACAATTGATACTGTGATGATTGGCAGGGGTCTTATTGCCAATCCTGGACTTCTTTCAGAAATCCAGGAAGGAAACAATGCAGATAAAGATTTGTTGATTAAGTTTCATGACATGGTATACCAGGATTACATCAAAGTAATGCATGGAGACAGAAATGTTCTGTTTAAAATGAAGGAAATATGGTTCTATATGCTGCCAATGTTTACTGACGCCACAAGCTATGGGAAGAAGATTAGGAAAACAGAACGTTTATATGATTACGATAAAGTGATAGATAGCCTATTTAAGGAGTAATAGAATAGAAGCCAGTTCCTACTTTATTTTTGCGTTTTTTTGTATTATAATGGGTTCAGTTTATTGGAAAATATTATACAAGCCGAACTGAATAAATCCG
>JAFACO010000135.1 GCA_023425485.1 Bacillota bacterium | reverse complement strand
GTAACCTCGGCTGTTGCGGTTCCTTCCAGTGCAGGAATTCCGGTAACACACCGTGGAATGAGTCAGAGTTTTCATGTAATCACCGGGCATACTGTTGATTCTGAAAATACTCTTACAGATAACTACGAAGTACTGGCAAAGCTTGATGGTACCTTGATATTCTTAATGGGGTTAGCAGCCTTGGAACAAATAACGGCGCAGCTGATCAGGTATGGTAAGGCAGCTAAGACACCAGCAGCAGTTATTTCCAATGGTACTATGATTAATGAGAAAACAATCAGAGGAACACTTCATAATATTTCGGAGAAAGTAAAAGGAGCAGAGATCCCGTCACCTGCAATCCTTGTGGTTGGTGAAGTAGCAGCATTGGAATATAAACAGAATTATAATTTGCCCCTGTCCAATATTAGCTTTGGCATAACCGGAACAGAACATTTTCGTGAGAAATTGGAGAATGGACTTAGGATACTTGGAGCTAAAACAACTACAATCTGTGATATGAAGGTTCAGGAAACGGAATATATTCATCAGCTGGAGGAGGAACTAAAGTATCTTGCAGAATATCAGTGGATTATATTTACCAGTACAAATGCGGTTCGAATTTTCTTTGAGACAATGCTGAGAATGCATATGGATAGGAGAAAATTAAGTAATATAAAATTTGCGGTAATAGGAAGCGGGACCGGACAAGCGCTAGAGCAGTATGGCTATATCGCTGATTTCATACCAAAGAGATTTAATTCCAGTGAGCTTGCTATTGAGTTTGCTGCAACTGTGGTTAATAAAAATGAAAGAGTTCTAATTCCCAGAGCTTTGCAGGGAATGGAAGAACTTACGAAGATTTTAGACGCACACAAGATACATTACACCGAGATTCCAATTTATGATGTTACAGGGGACGAGATTGTACAGAAAGAGAAGCTGAATAGCTTGAATTGTCTGATATTTGGCAGCGCTTCGGGTGTCAATGCGTTCTTTGAGGATCTGAATAAGTCAGGTATTACATTAGAAGAGGATATGGTAATTGCATGTGTGGGAGAAGCTACAGCGGCAGCATTGCAGCAATATTCTGCGAGGGCACAGATAATTGCCAGTGCGAGTAATGTTGAGGGCTTGCTGGATGCTATTAACGGATATTATAATAAATAGAGGTTCAACGTAACTGCCCCCATCTTGATTAATGAGGAAAATTTACTATTATGCAAGTGAAGCGCAGATAGGATAAGGCAGCAGCTACGCGCGCGGAACAAATGCTGTGTATCAAAAGTATTTGAAATCGAGAGTGTGTAAGGCACACTTTATCATAGAGATACAGATGAGATTTTAAAGGAGGAATAACATATGATGAGGATGAGGCGACTTCGGGTGAATGAAGCACTAAGAAGTATGGTACGTGAGAATAAGCTTGATAAATCCGATCTGGTTTATCCCATATTCGTAATAGAAGGAGAGAATGTTAAGAATCCGGTGGATTCTATGCCAGGAATTTACCAGTACTCCATTGATAGGCTGGAGGAAGAGATCGATGCTATTCTTAAAAGTGGTATCAGTGCTGTCTTAATCTTCGGAATTCCCGCCCATAAGGATGAGGTAGGAAGTCAGGCTTATGATGACAACGGAATTACACAGAGGGCAATCCGGTATATTAAGGAAAAAGCACCGAATTTATTAATTATAGCGGATATATGTCTTTGTGAATATACCTCCCACGGTCACTGCGGTTTGATTGACGAAGATAAAATTTTAAATGATGAAACCTTGCCGCTGTTATCTAGTATGGCGGTTAGTATGGCTAAGGCGGGAGCAGATATTATTGCACCCTCAGATATGATGGACGGGAGAGTAAAAGCCATTAGGGAATCTCTGGATGTCAACGGATATAAGGATCTGATGATCATGTCCTATAGTGCTAAATATGCCTCCGGCTATTATGCACCCTTTCGCGAGGCTGCCCATTCTGCACCTGGTTTTGGCGACCGGAAAACCTACCAGATGGACCCGGCAAATCGTAAGGAAGCCATTAGGGAATGCTTTTTAGATATAGAAGAGGGTGCAGATGTAATCATGATTAAACCTGCCCTTGCTTACATGGATATCATTCGTGAGGTTGCTGACCTGACGAATTACCCTATTGCCGCCTATAATGTCAGCGGAGAATACTCCATGGTAAAGGCAGCAGCCTTACAGGGGTGGATTGACGAACGTAAAATTGTAATGGAGAACCTGATTGGATTAAAGCGTGCCGGAGCGAAAATTATAATTACATATCATGCACTGGACGCAGCGGGATGGTTAGAGGAGCAATAATATGGACAGAAGTAAATCAATTAAGCTAAATGAAAAATCGAAAACCTATATGCCGGGGGGAGTGAACAGCCCGGTCCGTGCTTTTTTGGCGGTGGGAGGTACACCTGTATTTATCGTTCGTGCTAACGGCTCAAAACTCTTTGATGTGGATGGAAATGAATATATTGATTATGTCTGCTCCTGGGGACCGGGCATCTTAGGGCACAGCCATCCTGTGGTAATCAAGGCAGTGCAGGAGGCCTGTGAGCGAGGACTCTCCTTTGGCGCTCCAACAGAAGCGGAAGCAGTTCTGGCAGAGCTGATCCAAAGTATGATGCCTTCCCTGGAAATGCTTCGCTTGGTAAGTTCAGGTACTGAGGCGGTGATGAGTGCTCTTCGTGTAGCCAGGGGATATACGGGCAGAGATAAGATAGTAAAATTTCGAGGCTGTTATCATGGACACTCTGACGGCTTGCTGGTGAAGGCGGGCTCTGGTGCCTTAACCCAATCAATACCGGATAGCAGCGGGATACCTTATGATTATTCAAAGCATACCCTGATTGCAGATTATAATGATGAAGCTTCCGTTGAGCTGTTATTTAAAGAATACGAAGGTCAGATTGCGGCAGTAATTGTAGAACCGGTTGCGGCCAATATGGGTGTTATATTACCTCAAAATGGGTTTCTTCAATTTTTAAGGGATATCACCGCAAAATATGGTTCTTTATTAGTATTTGATGAAGTTATAACAGGGTTTCGTCTTAGTTCCGGCGGTGCTCAGGGTTATTATGGAGTAACTCCGGATATTACGACCTTAGGTAAGATCATTGGCGGTGGTATGCCTATGGGTGCTTATGGCGGAAGACGGGAGATTATGGAGCTGATAGCACCGAAAGGATCGGTATATCAGGCAGGCACCTTATCCGGAAATCCTGTGTCCACGGCTGCCGGTATCGCCACCCTGAAGCTGCTTAAGGATATGCCTGAACTATATCCAGCATTAGAGAAGAAGGCCGAGAGGTTAGTATCTGCATTAAAAGATAAGTTTCAGGACAGAATATGTGTAAATCATATTGGTTCTTTAGCCTGCGCCTTCTTTACACAAAATTCGGTTACGGATTATAATTCAGCGATCACATCCGATACCGCAGAATATGCAAAGTTTTTTAACCATATGTTAGAGAATGGTATCTATTTGGCACCGTCCCAGTTTGAAGCAATGTTTATGTCATACGCCCATGGCGAGGAAGATATTGACAAAACCATTGAAATAATAAAAAAATATAAATATTAATAAAATTGTGCTTGAAAAAAGAAAAATGATGAGTTATAATATCATTCGTGGCTGACAAAACCAAGCTTGAAAAGTACAAATTGGGGTATCGCCAAACGGTAAGGCACTGGACTCTGACTCCAGCATTTTAAGGTTCAAATCCTTATACCCCAGCTACTAAGCACTTCGCGAAGAAGTGCTTTTTTACTGCATTTTTAACGATTTTTACATTCTATATAAGTTTGATATAACTTCTAAAGAGGTTTTGGTAGAAAAATTGGTAGAAAAAATATATCACTGATGATAGAATTAATTTATGGTAGAAATCGTTGGTAGAAAAGGATAGCTTCTTAATTCGCTTCATTACTTTGGGTATTAATAAAATTAATACAAAAGGAAGGTGTTATTATGGCACGTGCTAAAATCGAAAAGAATATTTCTTTGACGACAGCAGAGACATGTATTATGTTACATTGTACTATGGGACCGACAGTAATGATAAGGTCATTAAGAAAACAGAAACATTTAAGAAGAAAAAAGAAGCGCAAAATCGACTTAAGGAATTTGAAGGAGCTAAGTTAAAGAATGATGTTGTGCATCCAAGGGAAAAAACTCTTGGGGAATGGCTAGATTACTGGATGGAGAATGTCGTAAAGGTCAATAGAGAGAAAACAATCTATGCAGGGTTATGAGATTAGCAGAAAACCTTAGAAATCTTAGAAGGAATGAGGATATTTCACAAGAGGAAATATCAGAATGACTTAATATATCGAGGTAAACTATTTCAAAGTGGGAAAACGGACAGAGTCAACCTTCAATCGAAATGCTTTGAACTGGCAAATTGGTTTGAAGTATCGATTGATGACTTGGTGCGTGGAGATATGTCAAAAAGTAAAATGTCAGTGTATGCTGACAATAATCTTTGGGCTACACATTCCAGTTTCCCAAGTGTTTCCGAAGCTGAGGCAGATGATGAAGAGGGAGATGTAGTATGCCCTCGTATTGGTTTAGAAGGGTTAAATTCGTACTTGTCATTTAAAGCTGCCTATGAGAAAGATTTACAGCTCCAAAAAACAGGTGATAAATCTTTACTTTCTGATATTATGAAACTTTATACAGAAGCATTTGATCAGGGGATTATTGAGGCAGCTGTGAACATGTTAAGATATTAACTCACACATCCATGAATTGCAAAATCAAAGAGACGGATAAAGAATTTCAATTACAAGAAAGAGTAGACTTTTATATAAATAGATTGGAAGAAGTTGATCACCCGGCTGGAGCTTTTTATCGTGCCATTCATTTAATATACCGATTAGTAAAGAATGAAAAAACTGATAATGAAAATTGGGATGAGGGTTTAATTCTGATGTATCAGTTGGCAAATGAAGATAATGAGTTTGCGATAGATTATGTCGAGTATATTGAAGATGCTGAAGAAGAGAACGCAGATTAATAAGAGTTAATAAATAAATTTAGAGTAGAAATGCAGTATCTTACAAGAATGATAAGATACTGCATTTTAATTTATAATTCATAAATTGTTAAGTTTTTTAGCATAATCAGTTGTATATATCTATTATAAATATCTAAACATTTCTAAAAATTCATTAAACTGGACAGCACCGTCCAGTTTTAAATCCTTGTTTTGGAATACCATATAGTATCGATAATTTTGCTGACCAGCGGCATTTTGCCATGCACGACCAAGTGCCAGTTTCTGTTTGGATTCATAATTTTCTAGATGATCACCTTTCGTTTCAATCATTACAATCTTTCCTTTATCAGTTAAAACAATAAAATCGGGATAATGATTTACAAATCCATTGATACAGAAACCATGCCGTGAAATATTACGATGCCACCACTTAATATTTGGCATGGATGTAAGAGCCATTACCATATCATATTCAAAACCATTAACTTCTTCTTCAGCTTGATATAGACTACCTCCAATAGTAGAAGTACTATTTATAGGTGTTATACAGCTTGGTAGCTTATAAGATGGCTGGCAAATAATTTTGCCTGTCTCAAGCCAACGCTTAAATTGTTCCATACAATGGCTGACAAGTAAAGAACTCAAAAATTCTTTAATTTTAAAAGCAAATGACATCGGTGAATTTTCAAGAACTAATAATTGACTTTTATCCATGCGCCTAATAATCAGGTCTATATATTCCTTTAATTCACCTGAATCTACCATATCTAACTTATTTAATTGTCCATGAATAATATCTTTACATAATCTGATGCGACTTTCCTGTGGTCGATTATTAAGCTGCTCTTTAAAATATCTTTGATCAGTTTCCGACATCTTGAATACCTTAGGTAAACTACCTTCAGCATTATTAATGTCAATCTTTACAATTTCGTCATCAGTGTGAGTAAAGTCAATATCATAGGGCTTACCTTTTAGTGTAAATCCATCAGCTAAGTGTTCTTTGTTTAAAAGAACAGTATAGCCGTTAGTAAACAAACTATTTGGTATTACCATATAAAATTGTGGAATAATAATTTGTGATACCTCAATATAAAAATCATCGTCTATATAATATACATTTATCTTATCCTTTATATCTTCGGGAGTATTTGCTATAGTAGTATCATTTCCTTTGTTATTTAAAGAAGCTTCAAATTGCTCTTGTTCATTCTGTGCAGTAATCATCATAGCGTCTACACTGGAAATTATATTTGTCTGTGAAGGTGTGCTATTACGTAACTGTAGTTCCTTATTAAGAACTGATGAATCAAAGTTAAGAAAATCATCAGACTCTGTAGGTTTATGAGAATTACAATAATTAATTATGGGATCATTCATAATACTGACATTTTGGTTACTGTATTGGCTTATATTAGTTTCATGTAATGATGCTATGCGATAATCACGATTGCTAAATCCAGCACCGTTAAGACCTTGTACAATATTTTTTAAAGTTGTCTTAAAGTCGTTTGAAGAAGTTATAACATATGACATATTTAGTGAAGGTTGTTCGTGTCGTTTTGTATATGGCTGACGTAGTACACGCCCTAAAATTTGTTCAACATCAACCTGACTTGTTTTGTTTGTTAGGGAAGCCAGAATATACGCAAATGGACAATCCCAACCTTCCTTAAGTGCATTTATTGTAATAATATAACGTACGGGACATTCTGATGATATCAAATCAACAGCTTTCAGCTCATTAACCTCAGAAGTCTTAATTGCTATCTCTTGCGCTGGTATTCCAGATTCTACTAATTTGGCCCTGAGTTTTTCAAAGGTGGTACTATCTTCGGAATTCTTTGGCTGAGCTTGAAACAATACAATAGGACGGATATATTTTCCGTTTCTTTTCTCTTCCTCAATAGCCTGTTGCTCCAATCTGCAACGAAGATCGATTGCGTCAACAATCACTTCTTGCTGACTGTTTCGATTATATACGATAACTGGTAGTTTTACCATATTCTCTTTTTTTAATTGAACAGCATCAACGAATGAAATTACATTGCTTTCTTCTTTGGGGGTTGCTGTTAAATCTAATACAAAACAGGAATTAAAATTCATTAACATTTCTAAACTAAGATCACTACGGGCATGATGACTTTCGTCAACTATGACCAGTGGTGATAGTTGATTAATAATCTGGAAGAGGGCAGTTTCATCAGCTTGATTTATTGGTGCTTCTGGTTTACCTAATACCTTTGCAAATCCAACAAGATTACTGTTCTCTTGATATGCTTTTAAACCTTCTTTTCCGCGACCACGAAAAGAATCATATGATAAAACCATTACAGAGAGTTGTTCACGAACTGTTATTATATTAAAGTTTTGACCGTTCAATAATTCTGATTTTGTATATACCTCAACACGCCCACCAAAATCTACGTCAATTTTTTGTCGATAAGGATGTGTTGTGTCTTTTAAACATTTTACAGTTTGTTCTAAAATAGTATCAGACGGGACCAACCAGACGACAACCTTGGCCTTCAATGCGGGTAGGGCATCAAATATAGGCTTTATTGAATTACAAGCTATGAAGGTCTTGCCTCCACCTGTTGGTACCTTAAAACATATATTTGGTATTCCATGCAATATGTTTTGGTAAGGGGACATGCCATTGTAACCAACAGGGATATTTCTTTCCTCCCAGAAGATTTGGTACGCCTTATTCATATTCTGTGTCTGTGTTAGAAGTTCCAGATAGCGTTTTAAATCAGCAATTACCTTTTTTTGATAACTTTTTAATTCCATATGTACCTCCTTACAGTCTGACTATATCACGAGGAATTTTCTTAAATGTGATACCTAGTCTAATTAATTCAATATCGCTCATTGCACATCGATCAGCATAGATGACATACCCATCAGCCTTTATTAATACTGTTGCTAAAAAATCGTAATTCAATGTACAGAGCTGTAGTGGTTCATAGTAAAAGTAATATGCGGTATCATTGAATGTTCCAAGATAATAATTGCTAATGATTTTATCACGCAAATAAGGCTGCTTAGTTTCCATATACCAGATATATTCTCGTATTACTTCTGGATCAACGTTTTCATTCAACTGTTGAGTATCTAGCATTAACTGTTCGCCTAATTCATAATAACTGAAATTGCCCCCAGTTCCCACTATATTGTTTTTAGTATCGCTAAATCCAGAAATAATACGTTTAGCACGCTCAGCTGTTATTGTTCGAGCGTAATCCATCATTTCAATGAGGATAAATTTTCGATTTTTACCATCAGTATTTAGGTTGAGAACAGCATGTGCTGTAGTACCTGAACCTGCAAAACTGTCTAAAACAATATCATCATCCTCTGTTATTGTACGAATTATTTCTGAAATATAATCAACTGATTTGGGTTGAGGGAAATCATTTTTATTTGCTCCCGGAAAAATATTACCGAAAGTGACTTGTCCTTTTTCAGTGAAGAAAAGTGAATTATTCCAAATTGAAAACAACTTTTGCTTCACAACATTCCCTTCAGATGATACGGCATAGGATTTTCTGAATATTTTCCAATTATCATTTTTTGTCTGTGCTATAAGTAAATCAATGTTATTAGAAGCTAGGTCAGTACCCCATGTCCAACAACCTTCATAACCGTCTGGCCAATTAGGATATACAGCTATAGTATGCGTTTCATCTTCTAATAAAGAAACATGACCGTTATTCGGAGCAATGTATAAAGGATACCATAGGTTAGGTCGATTGGATTTACCAAATTCTCTATGTGTATTTCTCAACTCGATAAGCCGATAACGTCCTCCTTCATCCTCTAACTTATAATCCTTTTCAATTTTATCATTATCTTTCTCAACACTAAAAACGCCGGCAGGAAGCTTTGTTTTTGAATAAACCAATAAATATTCATGACAAGTAGCGAAATATTTATCTTGGCTACGTCCTTTTGGATTACAGAGTAACGTTATTTGTGTAATAAAATTAGAAGACCCAAAAATTTCATCCATTATACAACGTAAATAGTATATTTCATTGTCATCAAGACTTATGAAGATAGCACCATTATTTGCTAATAACTTATGGAGTAGTTTAAGGCGTGGATACATCATGCAGAGCCATTTATCATGCCTAGTTAAATCGTCTCCATCTTTTCCAACAATATCGTTAATCCACTTTTGAATTTTAGGATCGTTAACATTATCATTATAAACCCAACCTTCATTACCTGTATTATAAGGCGGATCAATATATAT
>JAFACO010000118.1 GCA_023425485.1 Bacillota bacterium | reverse complement strand
GGCTTACTTTACTATGTGGGCTGAATCTTTAGATGATCTTATGAAATCACCTGTAAAGAGTAATTATGATGCCGAAGCCCTTACGGTCTACCAACCTGGGACTATAGAAAACTATGACATTTATTTTCAAGAAAAACTTCAAACTGTTATTAATAATGCAAAAAATAACTTAGATATTAACTTTGTACCGGAAGAAAATGATATTAATGTTGAGTCTACAAATCCAAGTGCCAATCCTTATACTATAATAGATAGCAATATAATAAAAAATACTAAATATCACTATTACTCCGCCGACTTGTTATCTGACGAATATAAAATCTGGATGGATTCTTCGGACGAAAGCTCTATAACCTATCGCATCTGGGATATAAATTCTCTGGTAGAAAATAATTTTAGATTATCCGGTGAAGAAATCGCTATAACCCTTGAGGAAAGTGATGAATCCATTAAAGACAAATTATCGGGAGCACTTTCCTTTGCTAATAAAATATTTAATACTAATTTTGAATTTCAAAATATTATACGTAATCAAGATTATTTAGGAGATGGATATATCTCGCTATTTGTTGAGGCTTATGAACCATCCAATAATATTAATCAAAGGATGTATAACCAATATCTTAACAAGTTTAGCTTCTATTTTAGCAATTCTAATAATGATAAAAATCTTAAACTGGTAGGAATTTATTACACAGAACATAATTTGGAGCGCGCTTTCCCAGAAGATACATCTATTATTACAATAGAAGAAGCTGAAGGCTACCTTCATAGTGGTTACATTTTTGCTGGCCATGTATGTGCCTTCTGTATGCTTCAAAATAATTCAGTGGCCTTTGAAGATTATGATAATGTTGAGATTATCTACAGAGATGATGTCTTTGGCAAATATGTAATACCTTTCTATGCTTTCTATAAGAAAACTGCCGATTATACCTACGCTGTGGCCTACGTGCCTGCTGTAGCGGTGGGTGGTCTTAAGGAATACTTTGAAGAACAGGAAGCCTGGCACAATAACTCCGATTAATACAATGTAGTAAATACTTATTTATTAGTCAAAGGAAATTCGCTATAATTAATAGTAATAAACCGGACAAAATCGAACAAAGTAAATTAGGAAAATTTTATTGTAACCCTTTACAATATATTTGAGGTGATAATTATGGACTGCATAACAAGTATTCAAAAGGCAATCGAATATATGGAAGAACATCTATTGGAGGATATTAATTATGAGGATGTAGCACGGCAGGTATACATGTCCAGCTACCATTTTCACAAGACCTTCAGTATGATTACCGGAATAACTCCAAATGATTATATCCGCAATCGACGCATGTCTTTGGCAGCTCAGGAACTTAGTTTCTCAACTGCTAAGGTTATCGATATCGCATATAAATATGGATATGATTCGCCCGAGAGCTTTACAAAGGCATTTTCCAGGTTTCATGGTGTTTCTCCAAGCGTGGCAAAACGCTCCGGTATGCAGTTAAAACTATACAACCGCCTCATATTAAAACTAATTGTGGAAGGTGGTACTATGATGGATTACAAAATTGTTGAAAGAGAACCCTTTACGTTGATTGCAAAGGTTGAGAGCTTCAGAATTGAAAGTATTAAGGAAGACAACAATAACGAGATACCTGATTTTTGGAAAAGAAGTGGCGAGGAAGGTGTGTTTACAGAGCTTCGTAAGCACTCCAATCATCCAAATATTTACGGAGCATGCTCTCCTATCTCAAAGGAAAGCCAATTCTTTGAATATGGGATTGGGATGATACACGATGGTGGCAGTATTCCAAGTGGATATAAACTCTATGAAGTTAAACCTACTTTATGGGCTGTTTTCCCTTGTATTGGTGACAACGGCGAGTGCATAGGTGAGACCTGGGATCGAATCTATAAAGAATTCCTTCCAGCTTCAGAGTATGAAATGTTAGATGATACAGATTTTGAACTTTACCCTGATAATAGTGATGGCAACCTTTTCTGTGAAGTATGGATACCCGTACGTAAAAAATCAAAATAGAACATTTAGATTTCGGCCTTCAGATCCCTTGTCTTTAAAGGGATCTGTTTTTCATATCATGGTTTATAATTTCTGTTAATACAACAATATTCCTAACAATATATGTTAAATTAGAATTCTGGAAAAATTATGTTTACTAATTTCTAAAATATGGTATTATTATAAATTATAAAAATGTAACAGAAAATTTTTTTATTGTAAACTTCACGGAGGATAAATGATTTATAAAGGTTTTAAATTTGGAATGCTTTTGCAACTAGCAGTAGGTCCTATGTGTTTGATGGTATTCAACTCTTCTGCTACCTATGGTCTCATTGTCGGACTATCACTTGTTTTAGCCATTACTTTGGTGGATCTTCTTTTTATAACTTTATCTGGTCTAGGCGTTGCTGCAATTATTAATAAAAATAGAGTTAAATTCATTATAAAGATATTAGGAAGTATCATACTCCTCCTTTTTGGAGCAAATATGATTGCTAGTTCATTTAACTTTACTTTATTACCCAACATCACCTTTTTTACAAATGTAAGTAAACAAAGTATCTTTGTTCAAGGATTATTGCTAACAGCATCTAATCCTCTCACCATTATATTTTGGAGTGGAGTATTTTCCTCACAGGTGATTGAAAATAAGTATAATAAATTACAGCTTTTATACTTTGGCATGGGTTGTATATTATCAACCCTATGCTTCTTATCCTTTGTTGCATTACTTGGCACTTTGATTAGTGGCTTTCTATCACCTGTCATAATACAGGTCTTAAATGTAGGAGTCGGAATAATGATTATTTATTTCGGCATGCGTCTGCTACTAAAAAAGCAATAATGAATTTACCGTTATGATTGATGCTATAACAAAACGCATTTTTCCAGATAGTAATTTAGTTCTAAGTTTCTATTTTTTATTCCATTGAGGAAGGAGTGATTATTAATATGATTAGGCAAGAGGATGAACTAATTCCAATTATAAGTAAGTTTGCTGACTCTGGATGGGATGTCATTGATGCTCCATCAAAAGCTTGGCTGAATGCAACTTATGAAGAAAATTTATCAGAATCAATTACAGCAGAATTAATAGCTGCAGTTGAAGCAGCTGACAAAGAATGTGGCAGCTGTGGTTGTGAGTTTGACCCTCTTTACAAAAGAGCGTTGGTACTATTATCTGAACGATAATTTATTGTTATGAAAAGAGATCCTCCCAATCGGTTGGATCTCTTTTTACGCGTGTTTCTTTCAGAGTTTTAATTGTTATTTTCTTTTATACGAATAGGAAGTAATAAATCTAACTGCATGGACGTGTCATCACCCTCAAGATCATACATATTGATAAAGTTCAGATGCTCTTCCAATGACCCGTACATACACTCTGGATCTCCTGCTGCGATATCGTATTTATCACTACTTACTCCCCAATTGTATAGCAGTTCCCACTCTTCAAAGGCTCCCATAGGTATCATG
>JAFACO010000157.1 GCA_023425485.1 Bacillota bacterium | reverse complement strand
TGGTTATGCATACCCTTTTATAGATTTTAATATTCTAAAAAGAACACTGCCATACTTAACGTTTATATCGATATTTGGATACTTAATTAAGGCGGATGGAAACATTGAAAGTGTGGCTGACTATGATTTGCTTAATATTTCGCGTCTATATCAGGTATCACCAATCTTGCTGTTATCGGCGCAAAATATTCAGGGGAATATTGACTTAGAAGTAGCATTTCGGGTACTCTATGATGAAGATGTACAAGAAAATCTTATAAATAATATTTTTGAAATCTTAAAGAGCAAGAATTATTCTGGAGTAAATGTAACTTATCAATTCATAGACAAGGATAATATTGAATACTACAATAATCTAACTATGAAAATATATGCTCGCCTGCATTATGCCGGGTTTCTGATATTTATAACCTTACCTCATAATAAGGTCATAATCGGTCATGAAGTGACTTTTGAGCGGGTTGACTATTCTGTAATTGGACAATTTTGTGATGGAATTACAATTATGAACTATAACTGGGGTTATTCCTATGGACCGCCAGCGCCTGTATCATCTATTTCAGACCTTAAGGAAGTATTAAATTATGTATTAACTCAAGTTCCACCGGAAAAGATAGATTTAGGGATACCGATTATTGGATATGACTGGGAACTTCCTTATATCATTGGCGTTTCAAAGGCACGTTCCTTAACCATTAATTCAGCAGTTAATTTGGCAAGTGAATTTAACGCAGTCATTTTATTTGATGAGGTTTCACAGACCCCATATTTTGAATATATCGATTCACGTGGTGGGGTACCAACAAGGCATATTGTTTGGTTTGTAGATGCGAGAAGTATTAATTCTTTAATGGACTTAGTTGATAAATATAAATTAAAAGGTTCAGGGATATGGAATATAATGTATTTCTACGCACAAATGTGGACAGTAATAAATACCCAAAATGAAATTGCAACGGTTGAACCTAGAATAAATTCATGAGGATGTGGATTGTAAGAAAAAAAGGAATACTTCTAACTAAAATTTAGGGTATAATAAAATTATAATAAAATTAGAGTAAGTCATAGTACAAATATGAGATTTGTGCTATACTCTTAGTTGGAAATATTTACTGTATATACGGAGGACCAGATGAAAAAACTGTTATTTATATTTAATCCCTCAGCAGGCAGAGGTAAAATAAAAAATAAATTATTTGATATTATTAATACTTTTGTAAAACATGGCTACAAAGTGACAGTGTTCCCAACACAGAACAAAGGGGACGCTACACAGATAATAACAAGAGAGTCAGAGTTGTATGATATTCTAGTGTGTGCTGGAGGAGATGGGACACTGAATGAAGTCATTTCCGGACAAATGTTTTCTGGAAAAGTAATCCCCATTGGGTACATACCAGCTGGGTCTATGAACGATGTTGCCCATAGTCTTAAAATAAGCAAAGAGGTTAAGAATGCAGTTCAAAATATAATGACTGGTTCACCGAAGTTACTGGATGTGGGTAAGTTTAATGATAAATATTTTATCTATGTGGCAGCCTTCGGTGCATTTACAGATGTACCGTATACTACCTCTCAAAAAAATAAAAATGTAATTGGAATTCTATCTTATTATCTAGAAGGAATAAAAAAGATATCAGAATTAAAGGCAAAACATGTAAAGGTGTTATATGATAATAAAGTAATTGAAGATGATTTTATCCTGGGGTTTGTAACCAATTCATTATACATTGCAGGGTTTAAAAATATTAATTATAGAAAGACAAGCCTGAACGATGGCATTTTTGAGATGCTTTTAGTTAAGATGCCGAAGAATATTTTTGATCTTGAAGCAATTATCTCCTCACTAATAAACAATAAAATTAATGAAAACCATCTTTACTACATTCAGGCGGCGAAAATAACTGTTATTTCCGACTCCATGGAATGGACAGTGGACGGAGAATTTGGCGGAGTATATGAAAAAGTTGAGATTGAAAATTGCAATAATGCCATTGAGATTATCTGCAAACCTACCAAGTAGAACCAGATAAAGAAATCATAACTTAGATAAAAGGTAAAGGAAAGAACATGAGTACATTAAATGACACTGATTTTATGGGACTAGAGAATAATATAATAGATGTAATAAAAGAGGAGCAGATTAAACTTGGGTATAGAGATGAAAAAATTCGATTATATTATCCCAGGGAGTCCTTAAAGAATTATTTGGGTAAAGAATTAACGCAAGATGAATTGGACAAGTCTTTGGCAGCATTTCGAGTGTATACAGCAGAGCGTCTTGGTAGTCTGGAAATATCAAATGCAGGGGATCGCTATTGCATATTAATTCCTGCAAGTGGTGTAACTTATGTTCATCAGAATATAAAACGTGAATTCTTAGAAGAGTTTATTAAAACCATTAGTAACCATAATTTAACCATTGAAAATATTTTAAAAGTATTTTATAGTCATTCTAATAAAGTAGTATGTGAAAAGGAAAATCATGGTGAATTTGAATATTTAATCTATTTTGAAGATGGTATTCCAGACAGCTATCGGTATTGCATAACCTTTGAAGAACACCATGTAATATATCACCGCTTTACCATAGCAGATTATAATTCCTTTGATTTTTCTTGAATTTTACTTTATTTAGATATTTTATGTATTTCTCATAATATTCCATGTGATTATTTATGCATATCCTATTGACATGTTGCATAAGTATAGCTAAAATTGTTATCAAATGTTATCTAAAAAATAGAATAATAAGAATAAAAATCGGCAAAGGTGTCATTGGGATTTGCCATTTTTATTGTAGAGGAGTAACCGATGATTAAGTATGTAATTAAAAGATTATTGCTTGCAGTAATTACAGTTTTTATTGTAGGCACGTTAACGTTCTTCCTGATGAACATGGTTCCAGGTGGACCTTTCCTTTCAGAAAAAGCGATCAGCCCAGCCGCGCAGAAAGCATTAGAAGCTAAGTACGGCTTGGATAAGCCACTGTTTCAGCAATATGTTACATATATGACTGATGCACTTCATGGTGATTTTGGTGATAGCTTAAAACAGAGAGGTCGAACCGTTGCCTCCATAATAACAACAAAGTTTCCTGTTTCAGCTAGGGTAGGAGGATGTGCCATCCTTCTGTCTTTATTAATCGGTATTCCTTTGGGATGTATGGCAGCCTTGAACAGGGGGAAGGCCTTGGACAGCTTTATTAGTGTCGTCTCAACCTTTGGTATTGCTGTACCTAGCTTTGTTATCTGTACGTTATTAATGTATTTCTTAGGAGTTCATCTAAAGTTGCTCCCAACCTTTGGTATTACCTCCTGGAAACATTATGTTATGCCTGTTATGGCACTTTCCTTTTATCCAACCGCTTATATTATGAGACTTATGAGATCTTCCTTATTAGACGTTTTGGGACAGGATTATATGAGAACCACCAAAGCGAAAGGTGTATCACAGTTCTTTGCCTTATATAAGCATGCACTTAGAAATGCAATTCTTCCTGTTATTACTTATTTAGGACCTATGACAGCCTACACCTTAACCGGTAGCTTTGTAGTTGAAAAGATATTTACAATCCCTGGTCTGGGTGGAGAATTTATTGGATCTATTGGTAGCCGAGATTATACTATCATTATGGGGACTACAATATTCCTTGCTGCACTTATGGTGTTCATGAATGTAGTTGTTGATATTGTATATAAGCTTGTTGATCCAAGAATTAAGTTGAAATAATTTTGCTGACAATATCGAAAATAATAATAGTAGATTACAAGGAAAGGATAAGTGCAAACTACCTTTGTTCATAGAATTAAGGTTAGCATTGCAATTTAATTTGCAATTGCATGAAAATAAATATGAAAAACAATCCGATGTCATTACAAAAAAAATGGAATTACGAAGATTTTCTTCCTGCTAGTGAGGAGGAAAAGGAAAGCCTGGTTGCCATGCGTGAAAGCGTTGGCTTTTGGCGCGATGGATTCCGACGTTTGAAAAAAAATAAGGTTGCAATGGTAAGCTTATTTGTGGTTATCTTTATTATATTTATATCGTTCATCGTTCCACTTTTTTATCCATATTCCTATAAGACACAGATTAGAGGGTCAGAAAATCTTAAGCCTATGTCTTATTCTGAAAAAGAAATAGCACGTATGGATGCTGGTGAAAATGTATTCCCACATATTTTAGGTACAGACAAACTAGGTCGTGATTATGCAATACGTATTATGATAGGTTCTAGAATTTCACTTATCGTAGGTTTAGTTGCTACAGCAATCATTCTCGTAATCGGATCTACCTATGGTGCAGTTGCTGCTTTTGCAGGTGGTAAGACAGACTTAGTTATGATGAGAATCGTAGATATAATCTATACGGTTCCTGATATTTTGCTAATTGTTCTTTTATCCTTTGCCTTAAAACACCCGTTAGAAGTATTAACCTCACTTCCTGGATTTCAATGGATACAAACGGTTGGAACTAATTTAATCAGTATCTTCATCGTATTTGCGCTTTTATACTGGGTTGGTATGGCTCGTATGGTTCGTAGTCAGGTACTTATGTTAAAAGAAAGCGAATATGTAACAGCAGCTAGAGCCTTAGGTGCTTCCAGTGGCAGAATAATTAGAAAGCACTTATTAACTAACTGTATCGGTACTTTGATTGTTACCACTACACTTCAAATTCCATCTTCAATTTTTACAGAGAGCTTCTTAAGCTTTCTTGGTTTAGGTGTTGCTGTGCCCTTGCCTTCCTTAGGAAGTCTTGCAAGTGATGCAATTAACGGTATTAATACCTACCCTTATTTGCTCTTTGCACCTGCTTTATTAATCAGCTTAATTATCTTAAGCTTTAACTTGTTAGGTGATGGATTACGTGATGCATTTGATCCAAAACTGAAAAACTAATGAAAGGGAGCGAAACAATGGGACAATATTTAGTAGAAATTAAAAATGAAAAGCTTTCTTTCTTTACACCAGCAGGAGAGGTAAAAGCGTTAAATGATGTATCTTTCCACTTAAATGATGGTGAAGTTCTTGGTATTGTTGGAGAAAGTGGTTCTGGAAAATCAGTAACAGCCTATAGCTTAATGGGATTAACCGCTCATCCTGGTAAATTAATTGGTGGTACCTTAGAGTTTAATGGTCACATGATGCAGGAATTGAATGAAAAGCAAATGAGTAAAATCCGTGGAAATGAAGTATCTATCATTTTCCAGGATCCTATGACCAGCTTAAATCCTGTATTTACTGTTGGAAATCAGATTATAGAGGTAATTCTGCTACATACGAAATTAAATCGTAAACAAGCCCGTGCCAGAGTAATAGAATTACTTACCTTAGTAGGCATCAACGAACCTGAAAAAAGAATAAAGCAATATCCTCATGAGTTATCCGGTGGTATGCGTCAGCGTATTATGATTGCCATGGCACTCGCTTGTGAGCCAAAATTATTAATTGCAGACGAGCCAACCACAGCTCTGGACGTTACTATTCAAGCACAAATTTTAGAGTTGATGGTTGAACTAAAGAATAAATTAGGTATGGCAATTATTATGATTACACATGATTTAGGTATTGTAGCAAGCATGTGTGAGAAAATCGCTGTTATGTATGCAGGAAAGATTGTGGAATACGGTACGACCGATGAGATCTTCTATAATCCAAAGCACGAATATACAAAGGGATTACTTTTGAGCATTCCAAGAATGGATGCAAAAGAACATGAAAGACTTGTTCCAATTGAAGGAACACCGATTGATATGTTGAATCCACCTAAGGGATGTCCGTTTGCACCAAGATGTAGTAAATGTATGAAAATCTGTTTAAGAGAAATGCCTCCAGTAACAAATATTAGCGAAACTCATTATACACAGTGCTGGATGAATCAGAAAGACGAGATGGAGAATACGACTGCCTCCGGTGTTGAAGCAGAGGGAGGTACTGTAAATGAGTGATAAGTTAGTTCAAATTGAAAATTTAAAACAATACTTTGCATTAGGTGGTATTGGTAAGAATAAAAAATATGTGAAAGCAGTAGATGATGTTTCCTTTTATATAAAAAAAGGTGAAACCTTAGGTCTAGTTGGTGAAAGTGGTTGTGGTAAAACCACGACTGGAAGAAGTTTATTACGTCTTTATGAGCCAACAGGCGGTCGTATTATCTACAATGATGAAGTGATTTTTGACAGCGAGAAAAAAATTGCAGTTAATATGCTGCCATATCGCCGTAAAATGCAGATTGTATTCCAGGATCCTTATGCAAGTCTTGATCCTCGTATGACTGTTGGAGATATTGTTGGAGAAGCAATTGATATTCATAAACTTGCTGCTAATAAAAAAGACAGACATGACAAAATTATTTCCATGTTGTCCAGAGTTGGACTTAACTCTGAGCATGCCAATCGTTATGCACATGAGTTTTCAGGAGGACAGCGTCAAAGAGTTGGTATTGCAAGAGCTTTAGCAGTTGACCCGGAATTCATTGTTTGTGATGAACCAATTTCTGCACTTGACGTATCAATTCAAGCGCAGGTTGTTAATATGTTCGAAGACCTTCAGGCAGAATTTGGGCTGACCTATTTGTTTATTGCCCATGATCTATCAGTAGTGAAACATATTTCCAACCGAATTGGAGTTATGTATTTGGGCAAACTAGTAGAACTAGCAGATAGTTATGATTTAACCTTCCATAACATGCATCCCTATACTAGAAGCTTAATTTCTGCAATTCCTGTTGCAGATCCAAAGACAGCACGTGCTACTAACCGAATTGTTCTTAGTGGCGATGTACCAAGTCCATTAAATCCTCCATCCGGATGTAGATTTAGAACTAGATGTCCTTACGCATCTGAGACTTGTGCACAAATAGAGCCTGAATTTAAGGAAGTTTCTAAAGGTCACTATGTTGCTTGTCATCATTTAGATAAATTAAATTAAGTGTTAAATAATAATTATTCTTGACTAAAAGGCAAAGGCGTCTTATAATACAAAAAATGCTCTTAAAAGTAAAACATATATGATTACTAAGAGCACTTGCGTGAAAAGTTAAAAAAAGCTTTGGTCAAAGCTTAGCGCAAGATTTTGATAGGGTAATTCTTTCTTATGTTTCGTTAATGAAACTCTTTCTTGTATGATGTATGACAGTTTGTGTAAAAAGAATATACAGATTGTTTATATATAAATTAATTTTAAAGGAGGATATTTATGAAGAAAAAAGTAGCTCTTTTACTCGCTACCGTTTTGGTCCTAAGTACATTTAGCTTTGCAGCTTGTGGAACTAAAGATAACAATTCCGGAACCAAAACCCCTGATACCGCAACAGATACACCATCTGATAGTGGTAATGACGCTGAACCTACAGATACTGTAAGTGGTGCAAAAGAATTAACAGTTCAGGTAGGACCTGACCCAGAGACCATTGACCCTGCATTAAACAGTGCAGTTGATGGTGGTAACATGATTTTACACACATTTGAGACATTATTAATATTTGACCAGGAGGGTAAAATTATTCCTGGACAGGCAGAATCTTATGTAGTTTCTGATGATGGATTAACTTGGACCTTCACATTACGTGATGGACTTAAATGGTCTGATGGCACACCTCTTACAGCAAATGACTTTGTATATAGCTGGAAACGTGTAACTGATCCTAACGTAGCAGCTCCTTATGCAGAAACAGTTCTTAACATGGTTAAGGGCTTTGATGAAGCAATCGGTGGTAACATTGATGCACTTGGTGTATCAGCTCCTGACGATAAAACTTTTGTAGTTGAACTTTCTACAAGCTGTCCTTATTTTGCAAGCTTAGCAGCATTTGCTACCTTAAGCCCTGTACAACAGGCTACAGTTGAAGCAAATGGTGATGCATGGGCAACCGCAGCTGAAACTTATATCAGCAATGGTCCTTTCTACATTTCTGAATGGGTTCCAGGTTCTCATATTACAATGACAAAGAATCCTAACTACTGGAATGCAGCTGCAATTAAGCTTGATACCCTTAAGTTTGCATTAATCGAAGATAACAATGCAGCTTACAGTGCTTACCAGAATGGTGAAGTTAAATTCATCAAGAGTGTTCCAACTGAAGAAATTCCTAGCTTAACAGGAAATCCAGAGTTCCATGTTGAACCAATCATTGGTACTTATTACATTTCCTTAAATGACGAAAAAGAACCTTTTACTAATCCACTTGTTAGAAAAGCTTTAAGCTTAGCAATTGACCGTGAATATGTTGCTGGTACTTTAATGCAGGGAACTTATTCACCAGCTACTAACTTTGTTGGTCCTGGCTGGATTGATACTGATGGTTCCTATTTCATGGATAACGCAAACGGTGGAAAAACTTATATCGATTCCACTAATTTCGAAGCTAGCCTTGCAGAAGCTAAACAGTTATTAGCAGATGCTGGTTATCCAAATGGTGAAGGCCTTCCTACAATCACATACTCAACCAACGAAACAGGCTATCATAAAGTTGTTGCTGAATATGTACAACAGGCTTGGGCTGAAATCGGCGTTAACTTAAATGTAGAAATCGTTGAGTGGGCAAGCTTTACACCTCTTCGTCGTGCTGGTGATTATGAGATCTCCAGAAATGGTTGGGTTGGTGACTACAGCGATCCTTCTAACATCTTAGATCTTTTCATGACTAACAACGGTAATAACGATGGTAACTTCAGCAATGCTGATTATGATGCAGCTATGGAATTATCTCGTACAACAACTGATGCTGCTGAACGTTCTAAAGCACTTCATACAGCTGAAGATATCTTAATGAATGAGGCAGGAGCTATCCCAGTTGCATATTACAATGACTTCTGGTTACAGAGCGAATCCATTAAAGGTTCCTGGCATTCACCATACGGCTACTGGTATTTCATGTATGCTGAGGTTTCTGAATAAGTACGAACCAAATTTAATAATTTTAGGGCACTGCGAATAGCAGTGCCCTTTTTATGGTCATGATTTACTCCTGCACAGAAATAATAGGTTACATTTTTAGCGTTTCTCAATATTACTATTTTCGTATAAATAAGAACAATAACCTCTTTATAGTGTTAGCAATAATTTGATGTTTACTATATAGACAAAATCGTACATCGAACATACTATATAATACATTTACATAGTATAGGTCAGAAATGTTATACTGATATTGCTTGTATTTTTGATTTGCATAAGCAATATTAAATATTGGAGATTAGAGTATGAAATATAATAACCCAGTTATTAAAGGTTTTTATCCAGATCCAAGTGTATGTAAAGTTGGAGATATGTTTTATTTGGTTTGCAGCTCAATGCATTATTTTCCAGGGGTTCCACTCTTTGAAAGTAAGGACTTAGTTAATTGGAAGCAAATCGGTCACTGCTTAACCAGAAAGAGTCAGATTGAGCTGGATAAAGTAGATAGTTCAGGCGGAGTATTTGCACCAACAATTCGGTATCATGAGGGTCGTTTCTATATGACGACCACCAATGCAACCTTACAAAAGAATTTTTATGTTTGGACGGATAATATCTATGGTGAATGGTCAGAACCTATCTTTGTAGATCAGGACGGAATTGATCCCTCCTTTTACTTTGAAAATGATAAAGCATATTTTATGAGTAATGGAACGGATGAAGATGGAATTAATGGAATTGTACAGTGTGAGATAGATATTGTAACTGGAGAAAAGCTAAGTAAAAGCCGTTGCATTTGGCAAGGAACTGGTGGGCGCTATCTGGAAAGTCCACATTTATACCGTATTAATGACGAGTATTATCTTATGGCTGCAGAAGGTGGTACAGAGTATGGTCATATGGTTACCTATGCTCGTTCCAAGAATGTATACGGTGAGTTTACTCCATATATGCATAATCCTGTATTAACCAACCGTAATTTAGGGGGTTATGAAGTACAGGGTGTTGGACATGGTGATCTTATTGAAGATAATAATGGTAACTGGTGGATTCTACATCTGGGATTTCGACAGATACATCGTTGGTTAACCTTTCATCACTTGGGGCGTGAGGTATTCTTAACCCCAGTTAAATTTGATGAGAATGGTTGGTTTACTGCGGGAGATAAGGGAACAACAACAAAGAGTTTTACACTGGACGATATTCCAACAGAGGTGGAGCAGGAGGAAGCAAAAAGCTATACCTTTGATAATACCTCCTGGGATAAAGAGTGGTGTCATATTCGCCTGCCACATTATGAGAATTATAAATTTGAACAAAATAAGTTATTACTAAGAGGCACCGAGACAACGCTGGATCATGTTGATTCGCCAACCTTTTTAGGTATACGCCAAATGGATTTTAAAGCGGAAATTACCTGTGATGTTCAGCTTACCAAAGGTGAAGCTGGAATAACGTTATTCATGGATGAGAACCATCATTATGATTTGGCAATTCGAAAGAGTGAAAATGGGTATGAGGTAATCGAGCGCTTAAATATTGGTGATATTAAATCCGTTGAAAAATCTTTTGATTTAAAGTCGCAAAGTAAAGTTACCTTAGTCATTAAAGCTGAAAATGAAAAGTATAGTTTCTATGCGCAGTTAGGAGAGGACCAAGTATTCCTTGGAACTGCCCAAACCAGATACGTTTCTACAGAAGTAGCAAATGGATTTACAGGTGTGATCATTGGTTTATATGCAACTAATACAGGTGCGCAGGAATTTGCAGAGTTCACAAAGTTTAACTGCGAATATTTCTCCTAGCAGTTAAAGGATTATAGTAGAAATGGGCTGTTGTAAAAAGATACCTAAAAGAACAGGGATGCTAGTATGATCCCTGTTCTTTATTAATGTATCCTTTTGCAACAGTCCATTTTCTTTAACAAATAGTTATTCAGGGAGTTCTCTATAGGTAGCAAAACCACTCAATAGAACACCAAATGCACCAAATATTGAGAGGATACCACCAATTATTTGTGTGTTTGTAATCGTAGTCTTTATAGTACGTTCGTAAATGGAAGTATCTATAATGCCTCCATTATTTTGCAGCATCGAGTTGCCCGCACTTTGACCAAGGGGGCCTGAACATAGAACAAGTATTATTC
>JAFACO010000145.1 GCA_023425485.1 Bacillota bacterium | reverse complement strand
TATAAAGAGGTTACTTTATTACACGCCGGGGATACCTGGTATGAGGTAAACAATAAATTCGAAGTGATTCCGGATGATGCCACCTCTCTTGAGTTAGTACAGAGTAAACTGCTATTAAGGGAGACTTCACAAATAAAGCTTTCCCTAGATGCCTTTCCTAAACCCGACGCAAGGACAACTAGGTGGCAGGTGCTTTTAACGTGTAAAGATAAGTCTACAGCAATTATAAAAGTAACTGATCTGGGCTTTGGGGAATTTTATCCAGGGACAGGAGAGGAAATCGAGTATACAATAGAAATATGAGTTAAAAGGAGCAACCATGGGGAAGCTGATACTTTGCAGTGGCGAAAGAACAACCAAACCCTTTGGATTCCAGTCCGGAGGAGTAAGAATTTATTCAATTGAAGAACTGTGTTTTTTTCTTTATCATCATGTCTATCTGATTGAAGAGGAGATGATAGGGGAGGAGCTATTTGATTGGATTGATTTAGAATTAAAGCTACCAGAGCGAGCAAGTAAATTAAGACAACTAAAAAAGCAGCGTGCTGATCTTAAAACCCTGATTACTGTAATCATGTGCAGTTCAGATTATTATACCGAAGCAGAAATTAAGGGAATGCTTAAAATACTGGACCGATCGCTGGGAATGTCTCCGATGAAAAGAATGTGGTTAAAGGCCGATAATTATTTTAAGAATGGGAGTTTTTTAGAAGCAGAAGCAGCATATGAAAAACTGCTTCATTCGAAAGATGCCATTGAATTGTCACCTGAGGAATATGGGGATATCTATCATAATCTTGCAGTTACCAAAGCTAATTTAACGGGATTAATGGAAGCCTCAAAATATTTTTGGCAAGCCTTTGAGAGAAACCATAAAGAAGAAAGTTTAAAGCAATATCTTTATAGTTTGAAGTTAACGCACGCCGATCAGGAGCTTATTGATAAGTGCAGTGAATATCAGGTAAGCAGTGAAGCGATAAATCTTATTTTTGAAGAGTTAAATGCATTTGAAGAGCAGGCATATTCATCAAAACAAATGAAAGAGCTTAACCAGATAAAAGAACTGAAAGAACAGCAGCAAAATGAGCAATACTATAAAAGAAGAGAGGAAATGATAATGTCCTGGAAGATGAAGCTTAGACAGCTTTAAAATAGAGTATCATTTTACTACTATATTTGATACCACTGGAATGAGAAAGGAAAGTACATGGGATTCTTTCGAAAGTCACAAAAAAAGAAAAAAAATTTTGATGAAAAGATAAACTCTCCTATCCTAGAAAACGAGAAAGTTCGTAAAGCACCCAGGCTAGAGTCACCTTCGGATCGCATACTTTATATAAAAGAACATTGCGAACTATATCAAGACAGCAATCAGCAGATAGAAGAAGCCAAGGCAGAGTATCAAGCCGTAACCTCCTATCTTACGGATATGCAGAAAATTGATCTTATACCCTTGGAGCAAAGGGGTGTAATGGAGGATGCAGCACGTAATATCTATAATTTAACCAAGGAACGCTACAAACAACATAATAAAAGCACGAATATATCTGACAAGCATTATCGATTGTTTGAACACTATGAATTACAAATACCCAAAGAACTTCCCTCTATGAGAGATGCAGAGAAGTTTAAAGCAGTAATAGAGCAAGATATTGAGCATTTAGATAAGGAAAGAGAAAAGTTGGACGAGGAACAAGAAGATATATTAAGTAAGCAGGCATTCTTAAAAGGCATTGCAGTTGTTGCCAGTTTAGTGGTTATTGGATTGTTTATAATGTTCGTGATAATCTCCTCCAACTCAGAAGCAGACTTTACGCTTCCATTTTTGTTAACAGTACTCATGGGTATGATAATTGCGGTAGTAATCTATTTGGAAGCCAGGAAGAACATTTCCAGTAATAGTTATCTGTACTTAAAGCAGAATAGGCAAATCCTTTTGATGAATAAGGTAAAGATAAAGGCAGTGAATAACCGTAACTATCTGGAGTATACCTATAATAAGTACATGGTGGAAAGTTATGAAGAGCTAAAAGCCCATTGGGAAGAGTTTGTAAAGCTGAAGGATGAGAGTAGAAGGTACCAAAAAAGTACTGATTTACTGGAATATTATAATAAATTGTTAATACAGGAACTAAAAAAGTTCATGATAAATGATGCAGAGATATGGATTTTTCAAAGCAATGCAATTCTTGAACGGAAGGAAATGGCTGATGTACGTCATCGCTTAAATATTCGCAGGCAAAAGCTTAGAGAAAGAATTGATTTAAACACATTGCAAAAGGAAAAAGCAGAGAAGGCAATTGCAAAAACCATAAGGGAGTATCCGGATTGTGAGGCTGATGCAGAAGCTATGCTGCGCCAATATAAGATTAGTCTCTAGAATATTTAAATGGGAGTACCTTTGGAAAATAGGTACTCCTATCTATTTTACTATTTAGAAGAAGCTGTTATGTTTTATGTTATTAAAACAAAATTTGATAAATCTTTGAAATATTTGTGATTTTTCTTGAAGACTATAGAATTTTGGAATATGATAGTAATTACTAATAAGTGGAGGGTATATATGAAAAGAATTCAAAAGATATGTTTAAGTATGATAATAGTTTTACTTTTATCGATTTCTGCACCTGGAATAGGTATTTTAAGTACTTCCGAAATCGCTATGGCAGCAACAAACTCATCTACTCCAGCAGCTACCGAGGACAAAGTGAGTTTATATGTAGGCTATAAAACCTACCAGGTGAAATTTAAAAACTTGGCAAAAACAGCAACTGTTACCTACAAATCCAGTAATACTAAGATAGCTAAAGTAAGTAATAAAGGTGTTATTACACCGGTTGCAAAAGGTAATACAACAGTAAGTGTCACAATGAAACAGAACAAAAAAACATATACCTCCAAAATTAAAATTACAGTTGATACACCTACGATTAAGATAACGAAAAAGATAGATAATCTTATGACTGGTGATACATATACCTTTGCTGTTACTGCTACAGGTACTGATAGTAAAGTAACCTGGAAGGTATCGGATACCAAACTTGCTACCATTGATAGTAAAACAGGTGAATTCAAGGCATTGAAAAAGGGAACAGTTACCGTAACAGCTACTGCTGGTAAGCTTAAAATAAGTAGTAAGGTCACAATAAGTGAGCCTAGATTCACTACTTCTTCCAATAAAATAACCATTTATGATCAGACAGTAATCTATATTGATGCTCCTGGAATTGATGAAGATGAAATATTAAATGTTTCTTCAGATAATTATGATGTGATCGACGTCAGTTGGGGTGCTTGGAATGGATCACGAATTCCACTTCTTATAAATACTAACTCGACCGGGACAGCAACTATAACCATTGCTTCCGATAAGTACAAAGAAGAGATTACAATCAATGTTACTGTAATTGAGGAACCAAAGACTCGTGATAAAGATGCAAAGGAATTGTCTGCAAAGGAAATAAATAATAAATATGCACCGTTAACAGTTGAAATACAGGTATCCACCTATGATGGTGATTATATTGGTT
>JAFACO010000570.1 GCA_023425485.1 Bacillota bacterium | reverse complement strand
ATTTTGACCAGCTGTAGGAGCCGCCGAATTAAATCTGGCAACACATACAAGTGCTGCTATAGCACTTAAAAAGGCCATATTAACATAAGCAAAGAAAAGAACCTTATTGGTATTAATGCCACTTAACTTTGCTGCTTTTTCATTACCACCCATTGCATATAGATAACGTCCAGGTACTGTTCTCGTAGTAAAATATGCATATGCAAATACGATAACTGCCAGTAAGATCAAGATTGCCGGTATTCCTTTGTGATTGGCCAGAGAATACGATAATGCAACTACAACAGCCGTAATAATCACAAGGCGAATGATAAAGAGAATTTTTGATTCCTGCTCATATCCTTTTTTTGCTTTGTTTATTCTTGAAATCACTTGAAGAATTATGTATATTACACAAATTGCAATACCAACAACAAGACTTAAGATATTGATGGACCCACCAAAAACATCAGGCACATAGCTGTTGAACAGACTCAAATATTTCTCTGGGAAAGGAGAAACGGTTAAGCCACCTAAGATCATTAGGGCTACACCTCTCCACAAAAGCATTCCCGCTAAGGTAACAATGAAAGCAGGAATTCTTAGGTAAGCAATCCAGTATCCTTGAATTACACCAATGAGGATCCCTACTCCAAGGCATATCAGTATTGCCAGCCAAACGTTCATATGTTTATTTACAATTAAGGTACCAGCGAGGGCGCCAACCAGTGCAACTATTGATCCTATGGATAAGTCAATATTGCCGCCGGTAAGTATACAAAGCAACATACCGGTTGCAAGAATTACAACATAACCATTTTGTGCAATCAGATTGGTTACATTACCCGGAACCAGTAAGGTTCCGCCTGTCTGCCAGGCAAAAAAGATAGTAACTACGATCAGCGCAAAGATCATCGTATTCTTCTTTAAGATTTCTTTCGCTCTATCCATCTCTATTCTCCTTTACTTGATTTTAATATTTGTCCCATGATAAGCTCCTGCGTTGCTTCTTCTTTCGTTACTTCGCCAACCATTTTGCCTTCATTCATTATATAAATTCGATCGCACATACCCAGTAGCTCTGGTAGCTCTGAAGAAATCATAAGGATTGATTTCCCTTCACTCACTAACTGATTAATGATGCAGTAGATCTCATATTTAGCTCCAACATCAATACCACGCGTCGGTTCATCGAGTATCATAATATCCGGGTCCGCAAACACCCACTTACTAATCAGTACCTTTTGTTGATTACCCCCGCTCAAGTTTCCAACCATTTGCTCTGTCGAGGTACATTTTGTCCTTAATTTCTGAGCATAGTCCTTGGCCACCTGCTCCTCCAGATGCTTATCAATAATACCATAACGACTTACTTTATCCATTTTAGCCAATGTGGTATTGATACGGATCGGGTTGGATAATACTAATCCATCTCCTTTACGATCCTCTGTGATATAGGCTATTTTATTCTCGATTGCTTGTCTGGTGCTGTTTAACTTCGTTTCCTTCCCATTTAAGAGAAGTTCCCCAGAGATATTAACTCCGTAACTCTTGCCAAAAATGCTTAACGCCAGTTCAGTCCGACCGGCACCCATAAGGCCTGCAATGCCGACGACCTCACCTTTTCTTACGTGCATTGATACCTGATCGACTACTTTACGTCCATTGTACAATGGATGGTAAACAGTCCATTCTTTTACTTCAAGGTTCGTCTCTCCCACTTGTACATTCTTACGTTTAGGGAATCGATCCGTCATTGTTCGTCCTACCATTCCGCGGATGATGCGATCTTCACGGATAGCCTCACCTGATTTGTTATCAAGGGTTTCAATGGTAGCGCCATCTCGAATTACGGTTATTTTGTCTGCAACATACGAAATCTCATTTAGTTTATGAGAAATAATAATCGACGTCAGTCCTGCTTCCTTAAATTTAAGAAGTAAATCCAAAAGTTTTCTTGAATCGGCTTCATTAAGTGATGCGGTGGGCTCATCAAGAATTAGTAACTTTACATTCTTTGATAAGGCTTTGGCTATTTCAACTAATTGCTGCTTACCAATACCAATATCCTTAATTAATGTTCTTGAATTCTCATTTAGTCCAACTGTATGCAAAAGCTCAGTTGCATTTTTGTAAGTTTCCTCCCAATCGATGCCAAATACTGCCCCCCTCTCATTTCCTAGGAACATGTTTTCACCTATTGTCATATAAGGTACTAATGCTAATTCCTGATGTATAATAACAATACCTTTTCTCTCACTATCTTTAATTTCATTGAATTTACATTCTTCGCCTTGAAACTGAATCTCTCCTTCATAGCTTCCATAGGGATATATGCCGCTTAAGACATTCATTAAAGTTGATTTTCCTGCACCATTTTCGCCTACCAGTGCATGGATTTCACCTTTCTCGACCCGAAGGTTGACACTGTCCAATGCTTTAACACCTGGGAAGCGTTTGGTAATATTTCTCATCTCCAATAGTATTTCTGCCAATCGTACCCCTCCTACTTAATTACATAAGAATCAGGGTGTTGCGGTATGCCTTTACATCCACAACACCCCATACTGTTTGATGTGACACAATGTCACTTGATTATTTTAACTGATCCTCTGTATAATACTTGGAGTCGATTAATAATTCTTTATAGTTACCTGCATCTGCAAAAACTGGCTCACATAGATAGGTAGGAATAATTCCTGTTCCATTATCATAAGTCTTCGTATCATTAATCGGGACTTCTGTATCCTTCATAATTGCAGTAACCATCTCAACAACCTTATCAGCTAAAGTACGAGTATCTTTGAAAATTGACATGGATTGTGTTCCCGCAAGGATGTTCTTAACAGAAGTTATATCACAGTCCTGACCGGTTAAGATTGGGAAGTTGTCACCACTGTAACCAGCATTCACTAATGCGTTAGTAATACCAATTGCACAGGAGTCATTGGAGGAATAAACTACGTCAAGCTTAGTTCCATTCGCATAATATGCAGTGATAAGATTTTCCATTCTCTTCTGTGCCTCTTCTGTTGACCAGCCTAAAGTTGCAACTTCTTCAAAAGCTTTTTGACCGGATACTACATTTAACTTGCCGTTATCAATGTAAGGTGTTAAAACATCCATAGCACCTCCAAAGAAGAAACGTGCATTGTTATCATCAGGAGAACCTGTGAATAACTCGATATTGAAAGGACCTGCCTGGTTTTCAAGATCTAAAGTATCAACGATATACTGACCCTGAATGGTACCAACCATGTAGTTATCAAAGGTTGCATAATAGGAAACCGCATCGGTATCCATGATCAAACGATCGTATGCTATAACCGGGATTTTCTTTTCTTTTGCATCTTTTAATACTGTTCCTAATGAACCACCATCAATAGATGCAATAACTAATGCATCACAACCACCGATAATCATATTTTCAATCTGAGAAACCTGAGCTGCAACGTCATTGTTCGCATATTGTAAGTCAACTGCATAACCTGCATCTTCCAGTGCTTTCTTCATATTAGCACCATCTTGATTCCATCGCTGTAAATCTTTTGTTGGCATCGCAACACCAATTTTTTTAGAGCTAGAATTGCCGGAAACGTCAGAATCTTTCTTACCACAGCCAACAAGTAAAGAAGAAACTAACATTACACATAACAAAATACTAAATAACTTCTTTTTCATAATAATCCTCCCAAAATTATATTGTATTTACCGCATGTAAATCATATCAAAGTTTAATTAGTATTAACTTGTTAACTACAGTATATTTTTACTAAAAACTGGTTGATTTCTTATAACTTAAGAGTTCGTATCACAAAAAAATACTAGGCAAAAACAATAATTTACTATTGTTTCTGCCTAGAGTAGCACAATCCTTGATTACACTGTAAAGCTATCTGTTTCATCGTTCTTCCTTATCAACATTTAAATATACATCTTCTTCTCGTTGGAAACCGCCATCGATAATAACTTCATTGATATTGTCCTTATTAACAGCAACTATATCCAGCTTCACATAAGGAACCTTATATTCACCTTCATCAATGGTTTCTGTAACATCAATGCTTTCTCCTTTTGCCAGCTTCACCACATATTCCGCAGCTGCCTTTGCAAGATCATCCACCGGTTTATAAACTGTCATTGATTGAGTACCCTCAACGATTCTTTGACAGGCTACCAGATCCGCATCCTGTCCAGTTACCACAACCTTACCTGCCAGTCTATTCTCTGAAAGTGCCCGTACTGCCTCACTGGCTAAGTTATCGTTACCACACATGACTCCATCTATTTCCAGTTCCAAATCCAGTGCTGCATTCACTGCACGAAACGCTTCCTCTGCAAGCCACTCTGTTGCATTTACCGAATAAATAACATTAAGATCTGCTTTTTCAATTACTTCATTGAAGCCTTGCTCTACTAATGTAACATTATGATCTGTAGTAGGTCCAAAGATTGTAATGATATTGCCACTCTCCTTGACCTCCTCGACTAAGGTCTCAGCCATGAGCCGTCCTACTTCAACACTATCAAATGATATATAGAGATCGACATTCGCCCCCCTAACCAGACGGTCATAGGCGATAACACTAATACCTTCATCCTTCGCCTTTTTTAATACCTCACTTAAGGCTTCCGAATCCCCTGCAATTACAACGATTGCATCCATTTTCTTATCAATCAGATATTCAATTTGTGATATCTGGGTGTCAACATCGCCATTTGCATTCTGTACATTCACCTCTGCACCTAAATCCTGAGCGGTGGATACAAATACATCTCTGTCTCTTTGCCAGCGCTCAAGAACAAAAGAGTCAAAGGATAATCCAATTTTAATTTCCTCCTTGGTTACCTTTGTTTTCTTATCATCCTCGTTCTTATTACTACACCCTGTCAACGTTGAGAATACCATTAAGATAATAATGATATACAGACCTCTTTTTCTCATCACAGTAACCATACCTTTCCATTGGAAATTATGTTTTCATTAATTTACAACGCTTTCCCTATATTCCGTAGGTGTAACTCCTACTTGTTTTTTAAATATACGGCTGAAATAATTCGGGTCACTATAGCCTGTGTCAGCACAGATATTTTTGATGTTTATATCCTTGTTATGTAATAGTTGTTTTGCCTTTTCTATTCGAATACTTGTTACATAATCGATAAAGTTCTCTCCTGTTTCTTCCTTGAACAACTTACTAAAATAATACGGACTGATATCAACTATTCTTGATACGTCATCAAGAGAAATATCCTTACTGTAATTCTCCTCGATGTAGGTTTTGGCAATTGCTATTACACCGCTTTCCTGTTCCTCTTTCTTATGTATAATATTACGGCAGGCCTCAATTATTTTCTCAAGGAACCACTTACGAAGCAGTTCATAATTATCAATTTGCATAATGTTTGATAAATAATCCTTACGATATAAAAAATAATAAGTCATCCCACCACTTAAGAACGCTTTTTGCTCTGCAAATAGAATAATTTCCAACACCTTTAGCTTAATATCCATTAAACATTCAGGATAATGGTCGACCATCCAATCAAAGAATAGATTGGTCTGGGTTCTTGTTTCCTCAACCTTGCCTTTTTCTATCATGTCAAAGAGTAAATGCTCGGTTTCTACCGGGTAGTCGTCCCCATATTCGCATCCGACTACAATATCCTTAACATGAACGACACGACCCTTGCTGTTGTGCGCAGCCGTAAGAGCTTCTTTATATGAATCCCCCAATCGGTGTAATGGCGTAACTGATCCAATACCTACCTTAAATTGTATGTCGATTCGTTTTGTTAGCTCACGAATTACTCTTCTCATCGCTTCTATTAGGCTTATTCGATCATCATACTCTAACACCGGCGTGTCACATGGAAGGAAGATAACAATTTTATTCACAATAAGTGGGCCAACGATACACTCAAACTCTTCCTTTAAATTAGCTCGTATGCTTTGATAAAAGCTCTGTGCCTTCACGCTGATTCCAACCGGATTTGTCAGTAGTCCATCCTCAAGGCTATCACCAAGTTCCATAACAAGCATCATCCCATATTCTTCTCTTATCCCTAACAAATTCTTAAAATCAACATCTGTTCGAAGATAATCATCACCAGACAATATTGCATAAATAAAGTCGCTTTCAATAATTGGTACAACAATCTCAAGTTTTTCTTTTATAATTAAATCATTACTTCTCTTCTTGCGCTCTGCTTCAATCATATTCATCGCCCGCTGCAAAACTTTCACGATTACCGTGTGGTTCACCGGCTTAGTCAGATATTCCAGTACACCAAGATTAATTGCTTCTTTTGCATAATTGAACTTATCAAAGGCTGTCATGACAATAAAAACCACTGATTGATTGGTCTTCCTGATTTCTTTCATCGCATCAATTCCATTAATTCCAGGCATCAGAATGTCCATGATTGCAATATCCGGCTGAAATTTTTCTGCAAGCTCAATTACACTTCTTCCAGTGTAAGCATGTTCTATGACACAGTCTTCTTTAAAGTTTTTCTCGATTATAAATTTTAAGGAATCAATAACAATACCTTCATCATCCGCTAACATTATCTTATACATAACTTCTCCAATCTATAAAATGGCCTAAATCGATTATTTGTATATAATTGTTGGAATTATAATCGTAACCTTTGTCCCCTTAAATCGTCCTTCACTCTCAATTTTAAATACGTCTTCCGTATCAAAATATAAGCGAAGCCTGTTGATTACATTCCCCAACCCAATGCCATTGGAATCCTTCGTAATAATTCTATCATTCAGGGAAGGTTTTTCCTCAATCTTAGCAGTCATTACCCGCTCAATTACACTTGGCTCCATACCTGCTCCGTTATCAGAAATTATTATTTCAACACTATTATTGGACTTAGTAATCGATAAACAGATCCTGCCTTCATATTCAATATCCCGTATACCATAATTCACTGCATTTTCAACCACTGGCTGTAAGATCATACTTGGTACTTTAATATCCATCAGCTTTTCATCAAGATCCTTGTAGAAATGGATTCCTCCGGAGAACCTAACATTTAAAATATAGATATAGCTATCCACAAGTTTTATTTCGTCTCTTATTGTAGAGTCCTGATCAAAGCTTTTCATATTGAAACGTAAGAAATCTGACATATTTTCAATGAATAAGCAGGTTTTATCCGCACCTTCCATCATTGCCAGTTGAGCCCCGGCATTTAAGGTATTAAATAGAAAATGAGGATTGATCTGTGCCTGAAGATACTTAAGCTGAGCATCTTTTAAATGGTTGGTCATCTTCAGCTCCTTCTCCAGCATCTTAGTCTCTAGCTCCATGCTTTCTCTGGTTCTGATAATGTATTTCTGGATACTGATGATCATATTATTAAAAGCCTTTGTTACAACTTCTATCTCATCCTGGGAATCCACATGGACCAGGTCAACCTCAAAATTACCATCAGCGACCTCATAAGCTGCTCGTGTCAGCTTTAACAAAGGACCAGTGATGCTTCTAGTTAATATTATAATCAGGATAACATTAAACGTAGTAATGACTAACAATACTGTTGTACTGATTATCTCAAGATAATTTAAGGAAAGCAGCAAAATATCATATTTTTCTGAATTATATTTAAATTTTTCATTGTTCAGGCTATTAATATGAGTTTTAATATAATCATACATCTGCTCTGCCTGCTCGTAACTAATACGAAACTTCTCCGTTATGTTACCTCTCTTCGCTTTGACAGTTTCACTGGCAATTTCCAGATACGCTTCTGACATGTTCTTAATATTTTTCTGCATCAAGATCATATCATTATCCGTTGTTTCTCCTTCCAAACCGCTGATCACATTTAAATACTCTTGCTCGCTTCGGTAATAATTCTCCAACGACTGTGTACTCTTGGTATTTAGATACTCCAATACATAATTTTGAACCTTGGTAAGTGAGTCTAACAATTCGTTTAACTCTGTATTGCTTTTATAAACTTCATCAATCGTAGCGATTGATTTATTAATGTTATAATACATAAACATATTAGCGAAGAAAACAATGGTAGTGGAAAATGCAAATACCAATACTAGTCTTCTTTGAATTGATCCTTTTTTCTTATTTACTACCATAATTGTTCCTCACTAAATCCCAGATAATGTTTGTTCGTGCTAACAGCCATGATGCCAGCTCCCGGCTGCTCCAATATCCTGAAAAACAAGATAAAAGTGCCACTGTATGAGTATCGGAATTCTTTACTCAGCTTCATGGTCATCTTCTTTCTTTATATAATCCTTGATATTGTGATTATCAATTACATCGATATCGACAGAATAAAAGTCACTTACATTATTGGTCTGAATATATTCTGAAAGAGCCTCTACACAATAAGTTCCCATCTGATTTGCATCAATGGTCATTGTGGAATGCACGATGTTCATCTCAATTGCTCTCAAAATATAATCTGCATCGTAGTAACCTACAATATCAATTTCGCCAACTCGATTATAATCGACTACTGCCTGATATGCACAGAGTGTATCCATTGCGGTAAGACAAACGAAAAGATCGGTTGGATTTTCGTCATTTTTTATGAGGTTTCGGATGTCTTCTTCCGAGCTAAAAGCACTTTTCGTACTAACATTCATTGATCTTACCGTTGCTCCTCTATCTTCAACGGCGTCTAAAATACTCTGATAAATATATTTCTGAGTCGTATCGGAAGAATCCTCATTTAATATCACAGTGATATTTTTCTTGCCTTGTTCAACAATGTCTAAAACCTCTCTGGCATAAATCTGGTCCTGGGTATAGCTGTTAATTCCGATATAACTTATTCTCTTACTATTAGTTACATCTCTTAAAACTGTTACTACTGGAATATTGGCTTCATATGCAACATTGATGAGTTCTGCCACATCCTCGTCGCCGTTCGGTTCCAGAATGATACCATCTACCTTTGAGGCGATTGCTATTCTCATTAAATCCTGCAAGGAATATTGAATGGAAAGATTGCTGCCTATCTTCTCAACATAAGCACTTTGTTCCTTCCCCTTCTCCAGGGCACCTTGATAAATTGCATCAAAAAAGGTTGCATCCACCTCTTCCGATATGATAGCATAATGGTAACTGTATTCCTGCTCCAGACTTGCTTCCGATATACCGAGTTCTGAAATTACATGTTTATAATAAATCATGCCAATGACAATTATTAAAATCCCTACTACGATACTACTAAATACCGCTATCGTAATTAATCCATACCTTTTCCCCCGATGGATTTTTTCTGGAAATTTTTTCATAGTTCTACCTCATTGTAAATATCTTTGTATAATTTTCATAAATATTTTTAATATAATCATTAGTATAGCATTATTATGCACTAATTTCTACTAGGATTTCTAGTACAAACTTTACCGTGTAAATAGTCTGAGTACTTTGAATATTAGGAATAGTTGAAGAATTCAATAATAGATAGAAAGAGGTCTTTATGAAAGTTAAAAGTGATATTGTCTGTGATTATGTTGAAGAAAAATCTATCCTCTACCCATCAGGAGAAATGGCCAATAACAAGCAAACTATATGAGGAGTACCTATGGCAAAAGTATTACTAAAAATAACAGAAAGTAAATGCAGAGGTGGTTATCACAAAAAAGGTGATACCTTTATCGTGGAGGATATATGCCCAACATTATGCCATGAACTTTGGCATAATATATATCCTTTTGTCTACGCCTTGCAAAATGGTGCTGACCTGGATTATGGAAAAGACCGGGTAGGCATTTTTGAAGCGAAGTGTCCGGATGGAGGGCGCGTATGTATAATTGGTAAACGTATTGAAGATGAAATGCTATAAATTAGGATATGCCGTTTCAAGATCATTTTTAATAAATTACTTTCAACAACGTACTTCATTTTATACAGTGTATCTTGTTTATATAGCGTATATATAGAATAAAGTGCGCATATGATCAGATGGCGCAGACCGGTATCTAATGGTTGCATTTTTCAGCAGCCATTGGATGGTAAGGCAAGTCCAGATGATTATATGTGCACTTTATTCTTTTTACAGTATATTTTTGCTACTTCCACTTCTTCAGCTCATCATCAGTAGCAAGTACATAATGCTGCCCACTGATATGCTGCTGTTTTCCTTTATGATAGTCGATACCACTGGTAGCATAATCATAAGAAACAGAGGTCCGCTGCTTTTCTACCTTCGGATTTGGCTGCGGGATTGCAGAAAGTAAGGATTTTGTGTACGGATGGATAGGATTATCAAATATCTCATCCTTTGTGCCTGTTTCCACTAAGTGGCCCAGATGCAACACTCCAATTCGGTCAGAAATGTATTTTACCATGGACAAATCATGTGCAATGAACAGGTATGCAGTCTTTGTTTTAACCTGAATATCCTTCATAAGGTTGACCACCTGTGCCTGAATGGATACATCCAATGCGCTAATTGCCTCATCTGCAATAATAAGGTCTGGATTCATAATTAATGCTCTTGCAATTCCAATACGCTGTCTCTGTCCGCCGGAGAATTGATGTGGATAACGAGTTGCATGCTCATGGGATAACCCCACCAAATCCAGCATCTCATATACCTTATCCCTACGCTCCTCTTGGGATTTGTAAAGATGATGAATATCCAGACCCTGAGCAATAATATCCATTACTTTCTTTCTGGGATTCAAACATGCCATCGGATCCTGGAAAATCATCTGCATCTTGGTACGCAATAGCTGTGTATCTTTCACTGATAATTTACCCGAGATATTCTGACCATTAAAAACAACATCTCCTGCCGTTGGCTCATATAATCGAATAATAGAACGACCAATGGTAGATTTGCCGCTACCGGATTCACCCACCAAACCGTAGGTCTCACCTGGATTGATTTGAAAACTAACATCATCTACTGCTTTCACCGTAAACTTACGATTGATTCTAAAATACTGTTTTAAACCCTTCACTTCTAAGAGAGGCTTATTATTTTCCATCGTCTATCGCCTCCGTTTCTTCCAGGATTTTATTCTCAGGTTGTTTTACAACAGAGGATTCAGCAATGCTTTCTGATGTATTCGAAGTTTCTATTACCATATTCTTTTCTGTATTTATATCAGACTTTAAATCCTTCAACATAACTTCTATTCTTGTACGAAGCTCGCTGGGCATATCTATCTTTGGCGCATCCTCATGCAACAACCAAGTCGCTGCATAATGAGTATCTGTAATTTTAAACATAGGTGGTTCTTCTTCAAAATCTATATTCATAGCATAGATATTACGTGGTGCAAAAGCATCTCCCTTAATGGTATGTAATAGATTTGGAGGGCTACCAGGAATTGTATATAACCTGTCATCAGTACTGTTCAAATCAGGCATTGCGGATAAGAGTCCCCAGGTATAGGGGTGCTTCGGCTGATAAAAAATCTCATCGGTGGTCCCCTTTTCTACAACCTTACCTGCGTACATAACCGCCACATAATCAGCTACTTTTGCTACAACGCCAAGATCATGAGTGATATAAATTACAGAGATACCGGTCTTCTCCTGAATACTCTTAATTAATTCTAAAATCTTAGCCTGTATGGTAACATCCAGAGCTGTAGTCGGTTCATCACATATCAGCAGTTCAGGATCACAAGCAAGTGCAATAGCAATAACAACTCTTTGTCTCATACCACCGGACAATTGATGAGGATAGTTCTTCATTCTCTTTTCCGGATCAGTAATTCCAACTAACTCCAGCAGCTCTACTGCCTTTTTATGTGCTTCTTTTTTGGGAGTTTTATAATGATAAATCATTCCCTCCATGATTTGAGCACCTATTGTCATGGT
>JAFACO010000542.1 GCA_023425485.1 Bacillota bacterium | reverse complement strand
CCTGCAGAGAAGGGTGAAAGCGAGATAATTTTAGATTGGTATATGCCCTGTAAAAAGGATTTATCATAAAATATAAATAGGAGGTTATTGCAGATTATATGTTTTGCAATAACCTCCTAGCTATTTGTGGAATAATATAAGTGAAACGCACCTATGATGAAAGCGCAATAGGCTGTCCAGTAAAACCGTATTAATGATATGGCTTAAGCCTAATTCCTCCATCGCAATAGAGGATAGAATTCCCCATTAAGCACCATAAACCGACGTTTAGAAAGGGTTTTTAATTTCTAGATTTCAAAAGTGTTTGTTATAAGGCAAATTCTGGTGTAAAATATAAATATAAAATCAATTAAGGCATTTAATATCTGGAGGCATTATATGAAAAAATATAAAAAAATCATCAGAGCATTTGCTGTAATCTTATTAATTGGACTAGTATTTATTCACTTCCTACCTGTTAGTTGGGAAGCAAAGACTAACAGCAATTATAAAGCGGACATATATGATAAATATATTGGAGAAGTAGTGTCTCTCTATGCAGACAACCATGAGGAATTAGCTGGTGTTACTGCAAGTTCTGAAAGCAACTATGAAATGTCTTGGAAAGGCAGAAATATATACCTTAAAGTTGAACTAGAGACAATTGATAAAGATAATAACAAAAATAAAGTCATTGCCAACTTTAAAGGTAAACGATATTGGACGGGACAATATTCCTGGAAAGAGGATAAATAAATGATACAATCAATAGTACACATTGCATTAGTTGTCAAGGATTATGATGAAGCGATTGAATTTTACACAAAAAAGCTTCACTTTACATTGGTTGAAGATACCTATCAACCGGAGCAAGACAAACGATGGGTGGTAGTATCTCCGCCAGGCTCTCAAGGAACTACAATCCTACTGGCTAAGGCGTCGAAGCCGGAACAATTACCCTACATTGGTAACCAAGCTGGCGGACGTATTTTTCTTTTCCTTGGAACAGATGACTTTTGGGGAGATTATAACGAAATGATTAACGTAGGAATAGAGTTTATTAGGGAACCTAAAGAACAGCCCTATGGTACAGTTGCTGTATTTAAGGATTTATACGGAAATCTATGGGATTTGGTGCAGTTTAATAAGGAGCATCCAATTGCGCAGCGAGTAAAATAGATTTCATGATATTAAATAGCAAAAATTATATAGCGAATAATTAAGGTTAGGATCTCGTATTGGAGGCAATTAAAGTGAATTTTGAGATAACAGAAGTAATAAAAGAAGAAGATAGAGAAGTGATTTTTCAGGGTTTGTTAGAATATAATTTAGCCAGAATCGAAGATATGAATAAGAAAGAACTTGGAGTTTATATTAACGATGAGACAGGGAAAAAGGTTGCTGGATTAATTGGAGAAACACATGGTAATTGGTTATTTGTAAAATATTTATGGGTCAGTGAAGAGTTGAGAGGGCAAAATATTGGCAGTCAGCTATTATCGCAGGGAGAGCTAACCGCTAAAGAACGTGGCTGCAAGTTTGCATTCTTAGATACATTTAGTTTTCAAGCTCCATTGTTTTATAAGAAGCAAGGCTATCAAGAGGTGTTTACGCTTGAGGAATACCCTTTAACTGGAAAACGATATTACTTCACCAAGACCTTATAAGTTGAAAATAAGATTATAATTGAATATCCCGATAACGAAAGGAGATATCATGAAACTTAAGACTATAGTTATTCTTATGACGGTTATCGCAATTCTTGAAGGGTTAATATTTAATTTTATTGAATTCGTGAATGATTACCAGCCCATAACAATGAAGAATGTAGCTGCTACAGCAGTCTTTATTATTCTTTGGTGGATAGCCTTACTAATTAGTATCAAGTATAGGTATTCTAGCTTTCTAAAATTTAGTTTAGGATATTGGCTGCTAACATTATTTTTTGCAGGTGTAATAATCTATGTTAATTTAACAGATGCAATTGTTGATTGGGCAATCATCCCCGCAGTGCTGCTATTAACCCAATGGCACGGAATGAGTTATTACATAGAGAACAATTTAATTATCGGAATGGTAATAGCAGGAGTATCGGCTGTGTTAGTTGGAATAACTATGGCTTCTTTGTTTATGAAGAAATATAAACCCTTAAAAGTATAAGATTTGATTTAGTCAGTTTTAACTGCGTAGGTTATATTAGCTAATACGGAAGATAAAAAGCAATGTTGAATTATTGTTTTCACTTATAAACCTTAAATAAAACTTGATTAGGAGATTACTATGTTTCGATCATTATTGCAGATTTATGTAAAGGGAAGTGAAGAGGCGTACGAATTTTATAAGACAGCCTTTAATGCCACAGATGGATATCGGGATTTGGATGAGAATGGAGTTGTCATTCATCAAGAGCTTAACATATGTGGACAAGCCATTGCTGTGGGTGAAGCACATGATACCACGAGAGCCGGTGGAGAAAGCAGAATTACGGGTAACACCATGCAGTTCTGTTTTCAATTTGGTGAAGGGCAAGAGGAAAGTGTTTTAAGAGCATATGAAATACTGAAAGAGGGTGGAACTATTATTACACCTTTATATGAAATGTTCTTTAGCTCCTGCGGAGTGGAGCTGATTGATAAATACGGTGTATGGTGGTGTCTCTTCGTATAGTAGACTTCATAAATTGAATTGAATGCGTGAATATAGCCACAAAGATTAATATCATTGATATTAAAAGTTGAATTTACTTAAATTGTATAATTTACCGCTCATTTTTAGATGTTTCAAAGGAAGCATTGGAAGATGGGTGTTTTTTTTAATAAAACTTAAACAAAGCATTAACAAAATAGAAATATTGATTAATTAATATTGATTCTATAAAAAAGAAGTCAATAAATGAAAAATAAGAAATAAAACGAACGACAAATTGCCAAAGAGAAAGGAATTCAACTCCTATGAACCGACAAAATAAGAAGATAGAAAAACCTAAGAAAATGAAAAAAAGTATCCGAAATCAGATTATCGCAACAGGCCTTTGCCCATTAATCACCATGTCAACTGCAGTTTCTATTCTTTCGTTGAATGGACATGATCCAATGTTAGTTTCCTATACAATTGCTGTTATATTGCTAATTGGCACTATTCAGCTGCTTTATATTGCGCAAAGTATAGTAAAGCCAATTGGAAAAGCTGAAGAGTATATGAAACAAATCGCAGCAGGTAATTTAAATATAACAATTGACGAGAAGTTGAGAAAAAGAGAAGACGAGATTGGAGCCATGTCCGAGGCATTAACTGTATTAAGTGATAGATTAAAGGCTTCTTTAGTCGATATTCAGCAGGTTTCGGTTGAATTGATAGACTCGGATGAACTCCTGGAAACTATGGTGGAAGATGCTAATATCGTTTCTGGACAAATAAATTCATCGGTGCAAAGAATTTCGGAGGATGCCAAAAAGCAAAACAATGATATGAATGAAGCCTCCAGACATATTAATGAGATTGGCAGCATGATTGGAAATATAGTTGACAGTGTGCAGCATTTGGAGGAAACTTCAGGTAAAATGAAAGAGGATGGATACCGTTCGATAGTGATTATGAAGGAACTTGATAATTACAATGAACGAACCAATCATGCAATTGAACGAATTAATAATCAGGTACATATGACATATGAGGCATCAGTTCAAATTAATGACGTAATCCAAATGATTACATACATTGCAAAGCAGACGGTATTACTTGCATTAAATGCAAGTATTGAGGCTGCAAGGGCTGGAGAACATGGGAAAGGGTTTTCTGTGGTTGCTGAAGAAATTAGTAATCTGGCAAATCAGTCAAGAGCCTCCGCAAAAGAAATTGATTCTATTATCGGCAACTTATCAACGGAATCAGGAAAAATGCTGGTGATTATGAAAGAGGTTTTGTCAGATGTTAAACTGCAAAGAGACAAGGTATTGGAAACACAAAAACACTTTGAGAAAGTAAGTGTGGGGATTGAGGATTCGTTAGCAGAAATATTAGAAATAAGGGAACAAACAAAGACCTGTAATGAGGCCAAGAATATGATAACAAAACATATTGAAACACTTAGAACAATTTCGAAAGAAAGTGTTTATTCTACGGACAGCGCACGTAAATCCGTGATCTTATTAAATCAAAATATTAGCGAAATAGAATCAACTGCCGGATTATTAAAAGGTTATTCTGAAACACTAAATAATCAAGTAAGGTATTTTTCCGTAAAACAATTAAATTGTGATTAGGAGAAGTTGCTGTTAGTATATTAAATGGTAGTTTAACAATTTAGAAACAATTCTCAAACAATATATAAATATAATTAGTCTAAACTTCGTGATAGGCATTTAGGTTAGTGTCAATAGTAGTGGAGTGTAACAAATGAATAATAAAACGGTAAAAAATGAAGCAAAGTATGAAAAAGTCGCAAATGGGCTATTAGCCGATCAATATGGGATTAAAATGAGCCGATCACTTAAGATAACAGGGGCAGCAGCGACTGCCAGTACCTTAATTGCAATTGGAAAGCTTGCAATGGGGATTATATCGTTATCGTTGTTTGCGTGTGTTAATTCCTTTTATACCTTTGGTATGGTCATTGCGAAAGCAATTGCCCTATTGGGTATCCGAAAGGCAAAGGAAAAGAGTGAACAATATCGATATTATTTATGGTCGGGCTTTATATTAATAGTATCCAGTTTAATATACATGATATATTCCATTCGTTTGTTTTTCAGCCCAATTTCTAATTCCTTTCATATGTATGTTGCAATTGGAATTTCAACAGTAACATTTACGGAAGTTGCGCTGAATATTAGAGGAGTCATAATAACCAGACATAAACATACCATATTAATCCATGCAATTAAGATGATTAATCTATCAGCTTCACTAATTGCACTGGTGTTAACTCAGACGGCGATATTATCCTTTGCTGAAAAAGATTTTGATTTAGTTGAAAGGTCTAATGCAAACGGTGTGATTGGATTGTTAATGGGAGCATTGGCAACACTGATTGGAATTTATATGGTCTGCAGGGTGAAGAAGTTTAAAAGGGAAGACGAGTAATTAGAAATAGATTATTAGTATATGCGCAGAAAATGTGCGCGGAATGGTGGAAGTATGATTAATATATTGGTTGTGGAAGATGATGTTGAATTGAACAGAATTATATGTACCTATTTAAGCGACAGTGGTTTTCGAAGCAAAGGCTGCTTGAATGCAGAGGATGCGTATGATGAAATGTATAACAATATCTATGAGTTGATAATTTCTGATATTATGATGCCTAAAATAGACGGATTTGAGTTTGCCAGGACGGTTCGCCAGCTGAATAAGACAATTCCAATCCTGTTTATGTCAGCAAAGGACGATTTGCCTTCCAAGCAGAAAGGATTTCAACTTGGAATAGATGATTATATGGTAAAACCCATTGAATTGGCGGAATTATTACTTCGGGTTCGAGCGTTATTACGCCGGGCCAATATTGAAATGGAACGTAAACTGACAGTAGGAAATCTTACCCTCGATGCAGATGCTGTTAGTGCTACAATAGGAGAGGAAGAGATAGCGATTACTACGAGAGAATTCAATATTATATTCAAATTACTTTCCTACCCTAAGAAAACTTTCTCGAGAGCACAACTCATGGATGAATTCTGGGGTGTAGACTCAGAAACAAGCCTTCGTGCTGTAGATGTATACGTAACAAAACTTAGAGATAAATTTTCAGAATGTGATGGTTTTGAGATTGTAACTGTAAGAGGAATAGGATATAAGGCGGTATTGGTGATTCCTCCAAGCAGTATTGTGTAATGTAATTGTGAAAAACTTTGTTTTCATAAGAATGGAGTATTCGTATGACAAAAGAAGCAAGATCAGGCTTGAAGAGTAAGAACTATATAAAGGTGCTATTAATTTTTATTGCAACTTTGTTCTTTTTTGGATCTATAACCACACTTCAGTTCTATATTCTTGGTAGATATATAGATTATAAAAGTATAGCAAAGATACATGTATTCCTTATTTTGACTTTCTGGCTATTATGTGCAACTGTTTTTACTTACCTTGCCTCAAGACAAATCAATCACTGGTATGAAAAACCGATGCAGGCTTTTGCGAAAGCCACGAATCAGGTGGCAAACGGTGATTTTTCAGTCTATGTAGAACCCTTACATTCTGCAGATAAGATGGATTATTTGGATTACATGTTTCTGGACTTTAATAAGATGGTAGAAGAGCTTGGAAGTATTGAAACTTTAAAAACAGATTTTATTTCCAATGTATCACATGAGATAAAGACACCAATTGCGGTAATTCAGAACTATTCCGAATACTTACAGAAGGAGTTCATCTCCGATAGTCAAAGGATTGAATATGCAAATGCAATTGAAGACAATTCAAAACGCTTAGCTAATTTGATTTCAAATATTTTAAAACTCAATAAGCTTGAAAATCAAAAAATAAGGCCAGAAATGTTAACATATGATGTTTGCAGACAATTAAGTGAATGTGTAATTCAATTTGAAGAGTTATGGGATAAGAAGGGATTAGAAGTTGCTGCAGAGTTAGAAGACAGGGCATTAATTTGTACGGATGAAAGTCTTATGGAATTAGTTTGGAACAATCTGTTGTCCAATGCAATAAAATTCACAGATAGCGGAGGTACGATTACAATTAAGCAGACCTCTGAAAGAGAGCATATTATAGTGTCGATTTCCGACACAGGGTGTGGAATGAGCGAAGATACGACAAAACATATTTTTGATAAATTCTATCAGGGTGATTCTTCTCATTCGAAGGAAGGAAACGGCTTAGGACTAGCGTTGACCTTACGTGTATTACAATTGCAGGATTGTACAATAGAGGTAAATAGTATTCAGGGAAAAGGAACTACATTTATTGTAACGATACCGGCTGCTGATGCAGATAAAAAGTAGAACGTTAGAACTTGGGGAGATACTCTTATGATGGATATAAAGAATGATGGACAATCATTTGTGGGCTTTGAGTATAAAGAAGTAATTACCAATGTTAATAAGCTTTCTTTTCTGATGGATAGCTATAAGAATTTTGGATGGGTTGTTGATGAGAATATAAGCCCAAGTATAACCGCTAATATACCGAATCCACATGCAAATGTAATCTTGCGATTAAAGAGAGATCGAAAGATTATGAACAAAATGGAACTTACCAGATTACAAAGAAATTTTGAATTTTGCTTAAAAGAAATTAATCACCTGGAAAAATCAAGAACATCAAAGGCTATGATCTATGCACTTTGTATAGGAATTGGCGGAACCATGTTTATGGCAGGTTCTGTGTTTGCAGTAACAGCCGCCCCACCGATGATTCTATTAAGTATTGTTCTGGCAATACCAGGCTTTGCCGGATGGATCTTACCGAATTTTATTTATAAAATTATTGTTGATAAAAGCTCGGTACGAGTTAATCAGTTAATTGATGAAAAACAGGAAGAAATTTTTACAATTATTGAAAAAGGTAATAAGCTATTATTTTAACAGACAACTATTAAATAGTAATGATTAAGGTGTGTAACCGTAATTGGCTGCATGCCTTTTTATATTGTTAAAAGTGTGTCCATTAACAAAAAACATACCGGGGGATGTGCACCTTTATGGATAGTGTAAAAATTAAACCGTACGAATTAATAATTTACAAACATTAATCAAACATTTCATAAACAAGCGGACTATAGAATGTGAAACATAGAAAACGAGAAAAGGAGATTAAAGATATGGCAAAATCAAAGCTCATAGCAGCAAATAAAAAAATAGAAAAAGGGATCGTTGGAGGGTATAGCAAAATTGAAAAGGGAGTTGTAAATGGATACAGTAAAATTGAGAAAGGTGCGGTGAGTGGCTTTCATAAAATAGCGGATAAATTCGTAGATAACTACCTTACAAGGGATGGAGAATCCGTAGAAGAGGCAAGGGAAAGACTATTGGCTGAACAAAAAGAGCGTGAAGAAAGAAGCAAGAAAGAGATGGAAGAGAGAAAATACAAGATTAAGTAAAAAGAGAAAATGCAACAAGTAAATGCAACAAGTAAATGCAACAAGTAAATAGAAGTATAAATGTAGAAGTAGTTATTCATTTAATAATGCTTTGCGACTAGGTAATAAGAAGTCATACGTAGTTACAAATTCGTATTTTCAAATAAAGATAAGAGTAAGTGATGAAACCATAATAAAAATTTAGATGGAGGATAAATAGATGAAGAAAAGTAGTTTTGTTGCAATGATATTAAGTACAATTGGAGGAATTTTGCTGGCACTTGGTATGTGTATGTGTTTGCTGCCTGAATGGGATGCCTTTAGTCCTGGCGTTGTGATAGGAAGTGTTGGACTGCTTGTGTTGCTGGTGATGGTATTTATATGGAGAAAGATGGAGAACAAGGAGCCAATTAGTCTATCGGGTAAAACAATAGGAGGCATCTTACTAGGTATTGTGGGTTCGTTACTTTTAGGTGTTGGAATGTGCCTTACAATGGTTTGGACCAAGCTGTTACTTGGAATTCTTGTAGGTATTTTAGGAATTGTTATGCTACTAAGTCTAATTCCATATGTAAAAGGTTTGAAGTAATCGAGCAGCGTGGAGACAGTGAATTTATATTGTAAAAGGAGACAAAACAATGAAGGCGCAAGATAAGAATATTGTAGTAACAGGTGGAGGAAATGGTGTAGGAAGAGAGTTGGTATTTAAACTTTTAGATAGAGGTGCGACTGTATTTGCCGCAGATATTAATGAAGAAGCTTTAAAGGAAACAGTAAGATTAACGGGTAATAATAAGAGGTTATTTACTTATGTCGTGGATATTTCTAATAAAGAAGCAGTCTTTGAATTTGCTAATAAAGTAGTGGAAGAACATAAAAAGGTAGATGGCATTATCAATAACGCAGGAATTATTCAACCATTTATTTATCTGAATGAATTACAGATGGATAGAATTGAGAGAGTAATGAACATCAACTTCTATGGAACACTATATATGGTTAAGGCATTTTTACCGCATCTGCTTAAACGACCAGAAGCGCATATTGTCAATGTATCAAGTATGGGAGGATTTTTACCAGTACCTGGTCAAAGTATTTATGGGGCTTCTAAGGCAGCAGTAAAGCTTTTGACGGAAGGCTTGTCATCGGAGCTGAAAGCCACTAATGTAAAGGTGTCTGTTGTAATCCCAGGTGGAATAGCAACTGATATTAAAAAGAATTCAAACATTTCCTATAATGTATCTACAGATAGCAACAAATCAAATATGGTTCTAACCCCAGTGAAAGCAGCGGAACAAATTATAAAGGCAATGGAGAAAAAGAAACTTCGCAGCTATATTGGTAAGGATTGCAAGGCAATGAATGTACTATATAAGTTAAATTCGACTTTTGCTATGAGCATGATTAACAAAGTGATGAGCGCTTCGGAGCACTAAATACCAGCTATCTGACATTAAAATATGGATATATTAAAATTTCTTAGCAGGATTTAAGGAGATGTGATATACTAGCACCTAAAGGAAATTTATGGTTGGTTTACCAGGTCAAGAGGAGGTACTATTTTGAAAGAACTCAAGGTTTTAGCAATAGGAAATAGCTTTTCCCAGGATGCTACTCATTATTTGCATCAAATAGCAAAGGCAGATGGGATTGAAAGTAAGATTGTAAATTTATATATAGGAGGGTGCCCTTTGGAAACCCACTATAACAATATTGAGAAGAATAGTGCAGACTATCTCTATGAAATTAATGGCGTTTCCACAGATAACTATGTAACAATACTGGAAACGTTACGGGAAGAGTCTTGGGATTATATTGTTACACAGCAATCCAGCCATGATAGCGGCATTCAAGATTTGTATTATCCCTATATTAACCTTATCTTTGATTATTTAAGAGAAAAGTCACCAAATGCAAAGTTGAGAATACAACAGACTTGGGCATATGAAATTGATAGCAATCACGGGTGCTTTATGCGCTATCATAGAGATCAAAAGGAAATGTATGTAAGGTCCAGAGCTGCATATCAAAGAGCAGCTAAGGAAACCGGAGTACCACTTATACCCTGTGGAGATGCAGTGCAATCTATCCGAACCAAGGAACCATTTCAATATGAAAATGGGGGTTTGTCACTTTGTCGTGATGGTTTTCATATGAGCTATATTTATGGACGATATCTGCTTGCAGCTACCTGGTACGAAGCCTTAACTGGTAATGATATACGTAATAACACCTATATTCCTGAAACTCCTTTTGCTCCGGATGAGATTGTGAATGGGAAGTTATTAAACTTAATTAAAGAAGGTGTTCATGAAGTAGTAAACCAATAGTAGTATTTAAGAATGTTTCTTAATTTCTAATTGGAGGATAGAAAGATGAGTGTTATGGAGAATAAATTATTATTTGGAAATGCAATCTTATGGGTTGTCATATGGCTTGGTTTTATACTAGTTTACACATTTTTGGATGTTGTAATTTGGAGAAAATTATTCCCAGCCTATGAAAAATATTTAAATATCTCCTCGATTATTCTCTGCATAACATTATTCTTACATATTCTAATTGGAAAAACAGGTTATAGAATAGGGTTACTTGAAAATATATCACTAGTGAATATTATTCTGGCTGTGGGTTGTGCAATACTATTTTATTTGTTATTGGATAAATGCTTGGATCCAGTTTTTGAACGCTTGTTTCCGGCAAGTGAACAAAGTTATCAGAAAACAATTACAGGATTAAGTAAAGCACCAGTATTCAGCCTGTTACAAATTTGCATATTGGCCCCAATTATTGAAGAAATTTTAATGAGGGGATTTATATTAAATGGGTTAAGTCTTTCCTATGGGAAGGTAATTGGCTTATTGGTCTCTGCGTTACTTTTTGCATTGCTTCATTTTAATATGGTTCAAACGCTGTCTGCTTTTATATGTGGCATCGTGTTAGGATTATTGTATATGAATACAAACTCCATCCTCTGCTGTATCCTTGCACATTGTGGCTATAATTTGATTTCCTACATCACGATGATTTATCCCAATGTAAAAAAAGGATAGAGGTTGTAAAACAGACATTACCCGGATGCAGGCGCACGCGGACTAGGAGTAATCTTCAAACAGATAGCACAAGCAATAAAATAGAAAACGACTTTTTCATCGCAACTTTTATATGCTTTACCTGCATTATACAAATAGAACAAAATACCACCTTAAAATTTGTGGAAATTGATAATTACAGAGTAAGTAATTATCTTTTCAATAAAAATTTACAAGGTGGTATTTTATATTTGTTGATATTTACTTAAGCGTTGTATAAGGCAGTAAAAATCAATTAGAAGCAGAAAAAAAGAAAGTAAAATAATCACACCATATTAATAAATAGGATACTGAAAAGAAACGTACGTTTTCTTACAATAAAGATAGAGTAAAATGTGAGAGGTGTATAAGATGAAGTTTGAATATTTGAACTCCGACGGAAAATTTAAGCTAGATAAAGCGGATGAAAACAGTTATTTGTATTTTCCGATTGGGAATGACGCAGGTGTTATGGCCAATGTTACTCCTAATCTTCATGGTGATAATAAAACTGGACAGAATTCCTTTTTACTGGAACCAGTAAGTGTAGAAGGATTACATACAACAAATAATGGACGTAATATTTGGTTTAGAATTAATAAAAACACTGTGTGGGCTGTGAATGGATGTTCACCGTTGCAGGTAATGGTAAAGCATGAAGCAGATAATACCAAGAAGGATGTTGTTAGCATTGAAGCCGGAAAGTTATGGCATAAGATGACCAGAAGCAATCCTTCTCTTGGCATATCGGTTGCTGTGTTAAACTATGCACCGACCGGTTACCAGACGGAAATGATGAAAGTTACTGTGTTCAATACCAGTAACGAAAATCTAACCCTTGAGCCTACCATTGCAATTCCGTTGTATGGAAGAAGTGCAGATAATATTAGAGATCATAGACATGTTACCAGTCTTTTGCATCGTACCTTTGTTAAGGAGAATGGAATAGAGGTAAAACCAACCCTATCCTTTGATGAAAGAGGGCACGTAAAGAACAAAGTTAGCTATGGCGTGTATGCTTTGGATGAGCAGGGAAGTAAACCAGTAGCTTTCTATCCGGAACTAGAGACCTTCATAGGAGAAGGTGGCAATTTAAATCATCCCAAGGCAGTAATGGATTCTGTTTATGGTGAATCTATCAGCAAAGTTAATGGAGATAAAATTGAAGGTTTCGAAGCGATGGGAGCTATGAAGATGGAAGAAGTAGTTTTAGCCCCAGGTGAAACCAAGGAGTATTTTATTATATTAAGCTATAACGGTCAGGGTCAGGAACTTCTTAATCCAGAAAAAGAGAAGGAAGCCTTTGAAAAGACCGAAGAGTACTGGAAGGAACAATTAGGTATAGAAGTAAAAACAGGGAATGAAGAATTTGATCAATGGTTAAAGTGGGTAGCAATTCAACCAACCTTACGAAGAATATATGGCTGTTCCTTCCTTCCTCATCATGATTATGGAAGAGGTGGAAGAGGATATCGAGACCTTTGGCAGGATAGTCTGGCATTATTACTTAATACCAGAGAGTCCATCCGTCATCAGCTTCTAAACTATTATGGAGGGGTTCGTATTGATGGCAGCAATGCCACAATCATAGGCAAGGAACCGGGAGAATTTATTGCAGACCGTAATCACATCGTAAGAATGTGGATGGATCATGGTGTATGGCCTTTTATGACCACTCTTTTATACATTAATCAGACGGGTGATTATGGAATCTTGCTGGAAGAGAAAACCTACTTTAAGGATGCGGTCATTCATCGTGGTGCAGAGATGGATGGTCTATGGCAGGAAGATAGCAAAGAACTTCATACCCACACCAATGAAGTTTATAAAGGAAGTATTCTTGAACATATTTTAGTTCAAAACCTTACTGCATTTTATGATGTGGGAGAGCATGGACACATGCGCCTTTTAGGTGCAGACTGGAATGATGCTCTGGATATGGCAAAGGAAAATGGAGAAAGTGTTGCGTTCAGTGCTGCTTATGCCGGCAACCTTGAGAACTTAAGCCTACTGTTATTAAACCTGTATAAAAACAAGGGATTGACAAAAGTTGAGCTTTCTGCTGAATTAATGGAGTTAATAGGCAAGGATAAGATAATATATGATTCTGTTGAGAAGAAGAGAGAGGTTCTTAAAACATATTGCTGTTCTTGTGGAAGCTATATCTCCGGCAAGAAAGAGTGGATTTCCTGTGAAGCCTTAAGCAAGGATTTATTTGAAAAGGCAGAGCAGATTAGAAAGAACATTCGCAAAAAAGAGTGGATTACTGCAGAATCAGAGGAGCTAGGTGGCTGGTTCAACAGTTACTATGACAATCATAAACAACAAGTGGAAGGTAAGTTTGATAGCGGAATTCGTATGATGCTTACAGGTCAGGTGTTTTCGATCCTAAGCAGAACTGCAACGGACCAACAAATTTCTATGATTGTAAAAGCCGCAGATCAATTGCTTTTTGATGAAAAGGTTGGAGGCTATCGTCTTAATACGAACTTTAATGAAGTAAAAGCAGATCTGGGAAGAATGTTTGGGTTTGCCTATGGCAGCAAAGAGAATGGTTCTGTCTTCTCCCATATGACAGTAATGTATGCAAATGCCTTGTATTCCAGAGGCTTTGTAGCAGAAGGATTTAAAGCGATTCATCAGTTATTTGCACAGGCATCTAATTTTGAAACCAGTCGTATCTATCCTGGAATTCCGGAATATTTCAATCAAAAGGGAAGAGGACTCTACAATTATTTGACTGGTTCCGCCAGCTGGTACATGTTAACCGTTCTTAATGAAATGTTTGGTGTTAAAGGAAGTCTTGGAAATCTATTGATTGAGCCAAAGTTAATGGCAAGCCAGTTTGATGCAAATGGTAATGCTGCTATTACTTCCTATTTTGCGGGAAAGAAGCTTACGGTAATTTATGAGAATTCCGAGAAAAAGGAATTTGGTGATTATGAAGTAGAAGAAATCCTAATCAATGAGACCAGATATGATTGGTCAGGTAATCTTCCTGTAATTCTAAGAAGTCATTTGGAAGAGCTGGAGGATGAACAGGAACACATCATCCGAGTAAAATTGGCATAAAAAGATTGCATAGATAAGAAAGAAGTTTAAGTGTGAAAGAAAACACTTTCACACTGAGGCTTGCGTCCTGTAAATGAATGCAAGCACTCATTTACGAACTTGGAGACAAATTATGATAGATAATTCAAAAAGATATGTTATTGAAAACTATGGAAGAAAGTCGACCTTCTCCAACTTCTTGCCTGGAATTGCAGGCGAGATGGGGATACCACTATGGTGCTTTTATGTTAATCGTGGTCAGGCAATTACCAGCTTTGGTATTCAAGATAAGGACCATTCCATTATGCAATTCTATCCAGCTCATCAGGCATATCAGAACACAAAGAGACTTGGTTTTAGAACCTTTGTGAAAGCAGAGGGAAAGGTTGTAGAAGCTTTTTCAAAGGAAACTAACAAACATTCTATGGCAATTGGTATGAATGAACTTGTGCTTAACGAAGAGAATGCAGAGGGTCAGTTTGACATTAGGGTTCTTTATTACACGCTGCCTACCGAAGAGGTTGCTGGATTAGTGCGTAAAGTTACGATAAAGAACATCGGTGAGAGTACAAGGGTATTTGAGCTGGTGGATGGTATGGCTGCTATTCTTCCTTTTGGAGTTAATTTGGGTAGTATGACAGAGATGGGTCAGACAGCGAAAGCATGGATGCAGGTTCTTAATCTAGAAACGGGATGTCCAATCTTTAAAGTACGTGCCAGTATGGAAGATCATGCACAGGTGGATGAAGTAAGAGGCGGTAATTACGGCTTTGCAGTTGGTGCTGATGGTAAATCTAGAAGAGCAATTGTTAGTGCAGAAGCTTTATTTGGTTATGATACTTCTTTCCAACAACCGATTGAATTAATGGAAAAAGACTTAGAGGATATCTTCACAAAGCGTCAGAAGCAGGAGAATGATGTACCTAGTTGTTTCTTTACAGATAAGTTTGAATTACAACCGGGAGAATCTTACACAATTTATGAATTGTATGGACAGACGCAGAACATAGATACTTTGGCAGAGCTACAAAAGAAGGTTCAAAGCCAGGAATATTTACAGACAAAATATGAAGAAGCAGTTTAACTTCCTTTGGAAATTACCAAGAAGATTCATACGAAAACCGGACACGAACTCTTTGACTTATATTCCAGACAAACCTATTTAGATAATGTGT
>JAFACO010000315.1 GCA_023425485.1 Bacillota bacterium | reverse complement strand
TGAAAGCAGATCTTCCATTGATGATTCCATTGAAAGTCATATCATGGCATATGCCGCAGAAGAAGCAAGATTAACCAACCAAGTAATAGATATCGAGGAATTAAAAAATAAATTGCTAAGTTAATATACATAAAAAATGTCAGTTTTACCGGCTTTTCCATTAATTAAATTGATTAAGATAATTAACCAGGTTGCTGCCTGGCTAATAATAAAAGAAAAAGAGGAGGAACAAAATGAAATTTAAGAAAATCCTGGCATCAATCCTATGCGCAAGCTTGGCAGTAACTGTTTTAGCAGGTTGCAGTAATAAGAAGGAGACCACCGACACCAACAAGAACGAATCTAACACTGGAAACAATGTTACAGAAACACCAGTCGGTGAGAATACCACGGGTTATACCGGTGATCCGGCAGAAATTCATTATGCTTATTGGCAGGATAGCTTGGGAACCTATCTTAAAGAGTGTAAAGCAAAGTTTGAAGAGCAAAATCCAAATATTACAATTGTTCTGGAGCCTACAACCTGGACAGAATATTGGACCAAATTAGAAACAGCTGCAACTGGCGGCAGTGTTGCGGATGTATTCCAAATGAATGGACCTAATATTAATAAATACGCAGATGCAGGTATCATTCTTTCCATGGACGATTATATCAAAGCTTCCGGGCTTGATATGAGCAAATATCCGGATGCAATGAATAGCTTATATAACGTTGAGGGAGCACAGTACGGCGTACCAATTGATTATGATACCATTGGTCTGTGGTATAACAAAGAATTATTTGATAAAGCGCAAGTAGAATATCCAACAGATTCCTGGACTTGGGAAGATTTAAAAGCAGCTGCTGAAAAGCTTACGGATAAAGATAACGGTGTTTATGGCATCTCCGCAGGGTATGCAGATCAGGGTGGTTTCTACAATACCGTATTTGCAGCAGGTGGTTACATATTAAACGATGATAAGACAAAATCCGGCTTTGATCAGGACGCAACCAAGCAGGGTATCCAGTGCTGGATTGATTTAATGGAGGCAGGTTATTCTCCATCACAGGCTTCTTTATCTGAAAATGCAGATTATATACAGTTTATGTCCGGTAAAGTAGCAATGGTTTATGCAGGAGACTGGTTTGCCTCAATCTTTGCAGATCCTGCAGCAGATTTTGCTGATAAATGTGATGTTGCATTACTTCCAACGATTAATGGAAACAGAGCCTCCGTTATTCATGGTAAGGCAAATTGTATTTCAGCGGGTACAAAAAATGCAGATGCAGCCTGGGCCTGGGTTAATTATTTAGCAGGTGCAGAAGCAAATGAATTACTTGGAAAGTCCGGTGCAGCAATCCCTGCTCATGCAGATTACTCCAACCTTTTCTTTGAACAGTATCCACAGTATAATATGAGCATATTCGCTAAGGAAGCACAGGAATGTGCTTATGAATATCCAACCAGCAAAGGGTTTACGGAATGGGCGGATGTGGTTTGGAATGAGTTGGTTCCTGCCTATTCCTTAGAGGTTTCTGTAGATGAAGCTTGTGATAATATAGCAAAGCAGATGAACGATATTCTTGCAGCGCAATAATAATTAAATAGTAATCGATCGAGTAGTTCTTTTGGGACTACTCGATTGAACTCTATAGAGTAGCTTTACAAACAATAGGATTGGCAACAAGAATGTAAGGTAGAGAGGTTAGATAAATGCGGATTAACAGAAAAAAGAGAAATGAATATCTATGGGGGTATGCAATGATAGCTCCGGTTACATTGGGCTTGATTGCCTTTTATTTCTACCCATTTTTTCAAGTGATTTTTGACAGCTTCTATAAGATAGGTTCCTTTGATAGACGGCTTGGGTTTGTAGGCATAGATAATTATACGAAAATGCTGGCAGACAAAGAGATGTGGCAAACGTTAATGAATACATTTCAATATGTGATTATTATTGTTCCGCTTACTGTGGTGTTTTCGATGCTCATAGCTGTATTACTTAATAAAAAAGTCAAAGGGTTATCAATCTTTAGAGTAATATATTTCCTCCCTGCAATTACAATGGCTGCTGCTATATCTATGGTTTGGCGATGGATTTTTAATGGAGATTATGGAATTCTGAATGGACTTATTGGAAGCTTTGGATTAGATCCGGTCCAATGGTTAAACAGCAAGCAAACGGCGCTTTTTTGTATTTGTTGTGTAGCGATATGGTCAAATACAGGATACTATATGATAATCCTTCTGGCAGGGATTCAAGGAATCTCACGCGGATATTATGAAGCGGCTGAAATTGATGGTGCAACGGGTTTCCAGAAATTTAAGAAAATAACCTTGCCGTTACTTTCACCAACTTTATTCTATGTTGTTATAATGATTATCATTTCTACCTTCCAGACCTTTGATGGTATCTATTTAATGATATCAACAAAGAGTAATGCAATTAAGCACACGCAGTCAGTAGTTATGTACTTCTATCGTACTGCATTTGAGCATTCGAATAAGGGATATGCCTCAGCAATAGCGGTTATGCTGTTCCTTATCATCATGTGTATCACTATTTTTCAAATGAAGATGCAGAAAAAATGGGTTAATTACGAATAAGGAGTATGAAAATGCTTATTAAAAAGAAAACTTGGTTTAGTAAAACTTTAATATACATAGTATTGATTGTTGGGGCATTCATAGCACTCTTCCCTTTTATATGGATGATTCTCACCTCCATCAAATCGACGAGTGAAGCAATGATCATACCGCCAACGATATTCCCTAAGAAGCTAAGAATTGATAATTATACGTTAATAACCACGAAGCTGCCGTTTTTTAAGATATATTTAAATACAATTATTTCTGCAGTTGTTACTGTTACGGCACAGCTCGTTTTCTGTTCCATGGCAGCATATGCCTTTGCAAGAATACAATTCCCGGGCAGAAATATCATTTTTATCACGATGTTAGCGGTATTAATGGTACCAGGTACATTTTTTATCTTACCACAATATAGAATGATGTATAGCATGGGGCTCCTTAATACAATTCCAGCTCTGTTTTTACCTAACTTGTTCAGTGCTATGGGAACCTTTCTGCTTAGACAGTTCTTTCTTTCCTTACCACAGGAATTGGAAGATGCGGCTTATATCGATGGATGTAATCGAGGCAGAGTATTTATAAGTATCATGCTTCCACTTATTAAACCGGGGCTGGTGTCCTTGGGTATTTTAACCTTTAAGTTCGCCTGGAATGATTTAATGTGGCCTCTCATTGTTAATACCTCCACCGATAAGATGACTTTGTCTGCGGCATTATCCTATTTACAGGGACAGTATGTAACTGATTATCCCGGGGTTATGGCAGGAGCTATTATGTCAGTGGTTCCGATTATAGTGATTTTTGCAATTTTTCAGAAACAGTTCATAGAAGGTGTTGCTCACACTGGAATAAAAGGCTAGACCACAACTTATACTTTAGTCAGGTTTCTAGAGCAGATTTTATCAAGTATATATTGTACTGTGAAGATAAGAAGAAAAACAGATTGTAGTTTAGCTTAATGAGCATAAACATCAATCTGTTTTTTTGTTAATGAATCTTATGGTTTTTGTATATCTACTTATAAAATAATTGGTTCAAATCTCAAACGGAACTCAGGCAGTTTAGGAAGTGCTGTGTAGTAATTGGTTGCCCAATCTTCGCCTTGGGAGGGATCGTTCTCACCGGAAGCAGGAGGAGCAAAGAGCTTTAAGGTAAGATCACAAGCACCTGTAAGTGGCTTTTCGAAGAAGGCGGGCATGAAGTCAATAGTCTTTACACCAGGTGCTTTGTAAAACCAACGTCCGTTTAACTCCATCATTAAGTTTAAATGCTTTAGTTCATCGTCAAAATTAACCTCTGCAAATGCTGGATTGTTATCAAAATGCAGTGGTATGGAAAGTCCGGTGGAATCTTCAAAGCTGCCCCATCTTAAAGTAACAGGGAAGGTTGCTTCCTCGGATTGTGTCATGCTTGGATAGAAATACTCATCCTGAATAATTTCTTTATATGCCTTAAGGGCGGGTTGTTCTATACCTACTTCTTTGTTATTTGGGTCAGTAATCTCAAGGCCTAGACGACCGTCATCTCTAAATTGATAGAAGGTGAAACCAGAGAACCAGTCAGCAGGCTCTTCTTTTAACATCTTACAGAATTCCTGAATCATTTTAACCTGATCATAAGGACCAGTAACGTCACCATCTGAGTTGAACTCGGACATAACCATAGGCTTCTTAGCCCCATTGCTTAGGAAGCTGAAACGCTCATAGCTACGTTTGGTTAATTCATAGGTTTTTTCTACTGTATCTCTTTTGAAGGTAGTACCGCCGCGCTCTGCAACATCATAAGGCCAACCCCAGTGAAGTGCCATATATTTGTCTACGGACCAGATGTCAGTATGACGAACTGCTTCTGCAAATTCTACTTCCTTCTCCATCTCTTCTTTTTCGAGATCTTCAATACCACCGATGCATAGGATGGTCTGAACATTAGGAGCATATTCCTTAATAATCTTGTGGAAACGAATAAAGAAGTCAGCAACTTCTTGATAAGTACAACGTTTGTTAAACGAGAACCAGTTACCGGTAGCTTCATGGTTAATACGAAGGTACATTCGGCCAAAGGTTGTCAAATCTTTAGCGATAGCAATCAGATGCTCATCACTTACATGCGGGTCTACAGTAATGGTAAGAAGTACGTCCTGACCATGACGTCTAACATCTCTCATACAGGTGAAGGGTTCATCCTGAAGATTACCATTTAAACCACCTTTGTAGGTAAAATAATCATCGTAAGGATAATCCCAGGCAAAGGATACACTGTCACTGGCATGTACCACACTTGCACGTCCTGGCCAGCCTTTATCCAATGGATAGTAACAATACATTAAGTTAATGGATCTATGTGGTCTGCCTAGCTTATGAAGTATATAATCTTGATTAACATAACTGCCTCTTTCACTGCCGACACTAAGATCAACAGCACATTTTGCTGGACCCAGGGTTAAATGAAAGGATTTTAATTGATCACTCATCTCGTAATCCTCCTAATAATATAAGGCTGATATTCATTCAATTTGTTATTACCAATATGGATGAAACTGCCTGCTAAATTTAGTATAACATATCCATAAACTTCTATACAATGTAGTAAATTAGCTATGATGGGGTATAAGATGTATTATTTTTACCGTAATTAACATAAGTAGCTATTGATAAGGATAAACGCTTAAAGAAACCCTATTGAAAGAAGGATATGAATGACTTATAGTAATTATAAAGAGTCTGTGAGTGTTAAAAGCAATTTAATTTATAGTGCTTTCATTAGCAATACGTTCGGTTTTAGTTGATGTAGATGCAGTCTTATATAGAGAGGTAGAACAGATGCAGCAAGAAGAGAATAAGCCAGTTAAAGTTACTATATTAAATGGTGACAAGAACATAGAGTTTGAATATAATCCAAACATCAGTCTTCTGGAAGTAATTGGTAAGCAAGGAGTCTATCTGGCTGCCACCTGCGGGCAGAGGGGGACCTGTGGAAAATGCAAGGTTCAGCTGGTGAAAGGTGTATTAAGCATAAGTGAAGCAGATCAAAAGAATTTTACAGAGCTGGAATTATCCCAAGGCTATCGCCTTGCCTGTAAAGCTTACCCCAAAGAGAATTGTACCATACGCATCGCGGGCGAAACAGATGCTGATTTTAAAGTAATTACAGACAATACAGTATATCAGACTATGAAAAGCATAGATAAGGAAGAGGGTTATGGAGTTGCAATCGATATTGGCACCACAACAATTGTTATGTCATTGATAGGCCTTTCTAGTAGGAGAGTGCAAAACATCTTCTCGAGTATTAATAAACAAAGAGCTTACGGTGCAGATGTGGTATCAAGAATTAAAGCTTCCAATGAGGGAAAAGGAAAGGAACTAAGGGAAAGCATTCAAAAGGATTTATTGGCAGGTCTGCAAGCTCTATTGGAACAGTCAGGGATAGAGAAAACCCTCTTGAAAAGAATTGTAATCGCAGCAAACACCACCATGGTACATCTGCTCCTTGGATACTCGTGTGAGACACTTGGTAGTTTTCCGTTTACGCCGGTTCAAATAGACATCCTTCATTGTACGTATGAAGAAATATTTGAAACCAATGATTGCCAGGCAGCAGTAACAATTCTCCCAGGTATCTCTGCCTTTGTAGGCAGTGATATTACAGCGGGATTATTCGCGTGTGATTTTGATGAGAAGCAGAAAATCAATCTTTTTATCGACCTTGGTACGAACGGAGAGATGGCAATCGGGAACAAAGATAGAATTTTAGTAAGCTCGACGGCAGCTGGACCAGCCTTTGAAGGCGGGAATATTCTCTGTGGAGTAGGAAGTGTTGCTGGAGCAATCTGCAAGGTTGAACTCCGTGGAGCTTTAGCTGAACTTGAAACAATTGGCGGTAGTCCACCCATTGGAATCTGTGGAACAGGTGTGTTAGAGATAACTGCGGAACTGCTTCGTACGGGACTAATCGATGAAACAGGACTCTTAGCAGATGCATATTTCGAGGAGGGTTATGAACTTTCAAGAGACTTGCAGAGGAAACCAATTCTCTTTATTCAAAAAGATATACGTGAGATACAGTTGGCAAAGGCAGCAATTCGCGCTGGTATTGAGGTACTAATACGTCGATATGGCTGCAGTTATGAGGAGATAGAATGTTTATATCTAGCAGGTGGGTTCGGCTATCAGCTAAACCTGGAGAAAGCAATACGAATTGGATTATTGCCGGAGGAACTTCGTGGTAGAATGAAGACTATTGGTAACAGTGCCCTTGCTGGTGCGGTAAAATATCTGCTGGAGGAAGCTGCAGACAGGCGTCTTTCGTTCATTAAACAAAGGACTGGTGAAATTCATTTATCAAATGATGAGGCTTTTAATGAACTTTATTTACAGAAAATGTACTTCCCCAATAATTAAATGGGACTATTTACTAAATTGTCACAATATGTTTAAATATAGGGTTATAGACTAAAAATGTTAATTAATATATTAACTGTAGTTAAATAAATAGGGGGAGAGTATAAAGAATGAACAAAAGATTGCAGGTTATAATTATTTCAGCATTATCCTTTCTAGTGCTTTTAGTTAGTTCGCTATACCTAAGTGAGCCTTCTGTAGCCTCAGCGGCAACAAAAACTTCAGTAGCACTGAATTCAAAGGAAAGCTATTTGATGAAAGGGGAAACTACTACGCTGAAGGTAACAGGTACTTCAAAAAAAGCTGCCTGGTCCTCGACCAATAAGTCAGTTGCGACAGTATCTAGTTCCGGAAAGGTAACAGCAGTTAGATATGGTACAACCTCCATTAAAGCGAAGGTAAATAATCAGACATATACCTGTAAGGTAGTGGTTATAGATCCAACAGAGATTATCTTTGAACCATACGATACAACCGTAATTGTAGGTGGCAATAGCGTTGCTTTAAATCCTACATCTGATGCTTATAGTACAGCAGTAATTAAGAAAATGGGACTTACCTACAAGGTAAGTGGCAATTCCGGGATAAAGGTCAGTAGTGCAGGCAAAATTACAGCTACAAAAGCTGGCGCCTTTAAGGTGGAAGTCTCGATTCACGGGAAGAAGATTAAGACTGTCTCAATGAAAGCCGCCACCTTTGATGGATTTACGGTAAATGAAATTTATTTGAGTTCCTATAGCTTCGAGAACTGGAACTTTGTAGGCTTTGCAGGAAATCTTACACCGAAATATGATGATATAAAGGTAACTGTTTCAGACAGTACAATGGCAACAGTAGAATTGAATTATGTTATTAATCTGGATAGTAATGAGAAGCGTTATAATGGAATCTATTTATATGGTGGTATTGATGGAACGTGTAAGGTATCAGTAACTATTTCGGGAGTTACCCAAACGTTAAGGGTCATCGTAGGGGATGGATTAACAAGATTAGATCCGCTGGATGCTGTGAAACAGAACGATTTCAGTGGCTATACGGGCAATCCCTTGACTGCATTGACAGCAATAAGAAAATTCATGGATGACAATAATCTGTTATCTACCTCCTTAACGGACCGGGAGAAAATTAAAATTATTCAGGACTATATAATAGATACTTATTCAGGTCGGGAAGTTGATGATGAATTTACGGGTTCGATTTCGGGTGTTTTTTTAACAGGCAGCGGTTTATGTGCATCCTATGCCGATACCATTTGTTTTCTTTTTGAGTGCATAGGACTTGAGGTATATTACGTAAGTGGAGTAGCAGACAATGGAGTTGTAGTCGCTGGGCATGCTTGGAATAGAGTAAAATTGGATGGAGAGTGGTACTATATTGATGCCTATTGGAATGCTGGTCTGGGAAATACAAAGAAATATTATTTGACAAAGACACTTTGGAGTGATCACACGGCACGAGAAGAAGCTTCCTACTATGACTATTGGAAGAGTAGTTACCCCCTCTATAGTGATTGTTTTTGGTAAATATGCAACAATAAAAGTTCGATGCTTAAATAATCTGTTATTTTATAGTAAAAGAATGGGAGTACTTCAATTAGGAAAGTAACCCATTCTTTTTTTGTCTGTGCTAATGCAATTTAACAGATAACAAAGACAATAGTTACAGTAATAGTAATTATTACCATAATCACCAAATAATAGAACTTTTTAAAGGTATAGTATCCATTAAATGTAAAATATGAGAAAATGTGAGAAAGAGTATGGGAAAAAGAGCAAATACGATAAAAATAGTACTTTTTAGACGATAATCAACATATGAATCAAATATGGTTAAGATGCTAAATAAAAAGCTACATATTATAATATTATAATATTTAAAATATTTTTATGTATATAAGTCGATATTACCATATGCAATTGTAAATAAAAAAGTAGTAGTTATTACTGAAAGGAAGCATTAATGAGAACGGCATTAGTTATTGATGATATCAAGTCAAATAGAATATTTATGGAAAAGTGCCTTCAAGAAGAAGGTTTTTCTGTTGTATCTACCTATAATGGTACTGATGCTTTAAAGTTAATGGAGAAACAGACTTTTGATATTG
>JAFACO010000261.1 GCA_023425485.1 Bacillota bacterium | reverse complement strand
TGTACGATCTTATGGGGGAGTGCCTTCCCTAGTATCAAAATCGGTTATCAATTATTCTCTTTAAAAAATTATGATGTTTCGGGAACACTTGTATTTGCTGGCATACGATTTTTCCTTGCAGGTATCCTAGTTATTTTAATACATACTCTACAACATAAAAAGCTGATATTACCCTCAAAGGAGAATATGAAGGGAATTCTATGGGTCAGCCTATTTCAAACCATTTTGGAATATATCTTTTTTTATGTCAGTATGGCTCATACCACTGGTGTAAAGGGCTCTATTATTGACGCTGCAGGCTTCTTTTTTGTTGTAATTCTTGCACATTACTTTTATAAAAATGATAAATTTACTTTGAATAAACTAATCGGTTGTCTTCTAGGTTTTTCAGGAATTATCATAATTAACATAAATGGTCTAAGTGTAGCAGATATAAGTTTTCATCCAATCGGAGATGGCTTCATGCTGCTTGCCGCTCTGTTCTTTGCTATTGGCTCCATTATAAGCAAAAATGTCTGTAGGAATGCAGATGCTATTCTCGTTACCGGCTATCAATTAGGTATTGGCGGTTTAGTTCTTCTACTTATAGGCATATTTCTCGGGGGCAAATTAAATTCGGTTACTGCTCCTGGCATTCTGTTATTAATCTATATGGCATTACTTTCTGCGATTTCGTTTTCACTATGGACTGCTCTAAGTAAATATAATAAGATTAGCAAAATAGCTGTTTATAACTTCCTGACACCTATTTTTGGTGCTTTACTTTCCTCACTGTTTCTTGGTGATAAATTATTCACCTGGTATAATCTGGTTGCTTTAATCCTTGTATGTATGGGGATTTTTATTGTCAATTTAGTAAAACATGATTCATCCAAAATAACCTAAAGTGAGAGGCAGATAGAACGCTACCTGCCTCTCACCGATTGTTGTTTGTAAGAATTTGCTCTAGTCTTGACTCGGCAGCCTCATATAATATGGCATCCCCTCCAAGTTTCTCAGGTACCGCATAATTCTCCTTATAATCAACTAATATCCTCGTAGTTGAATTCATATCCACACACCCTCCAATGGCTTCTTCCAGCAATGACAGAATTTCGTCCCTTGCTATCAGCTTAGAGGCTGGAATTCTGCTGCCTTTTACCATAGGTAGCATCCCCTCGGATATATACCATTTTATAAACTCCCAGGCTTCTTGCGGGTATGCAGAATAACTGGAAATGGACAAATAATCTCCCATCCCTCCCTGCGCGTAGGTTACCCCTTCCTTGTCATAAACCGGATATGGGACAAATGCTGTGGTAAACTCATGTGGGTACAGTGCCTGATTATTGACATTGCGTATTACCCATGCCCCTATGGTCATCGCAGTTTTTCCTGAGTAAAACATATATTCCTGAGTCAGCTTCTGCGTAACACTTTCTTCATGGGTAGGTGCTGAACCATCCTCGTTCATCATTCCAGCTACCATATCCACCATAGCCTTCATCATCGGATTTTGAAAGGATACTTCAGCCGTTTCTTTCTTTCCCAACGGATTGCCTCCCAAACTGCGAGGAGCTATAAAATCGAATATATAACCAAGATCCTGTGAAGTATCAAAGTACATACCATATACTTTATCTGTTCCACTGCCTTTTGTCAGCAACTTTGCTGTCTGTCTGAATTCTTTATAGTCCCATTCTTGCGGAAGTTCAATCCCTGCTTCCTGAAACATATCCAGATTAACTACAATACCACCCTGTTCCAGCTTGCTGGGAAGAGCATAATAGCTTCCGTTTAGCTGGTAGGCAGATACATCCAGCTCATACCATTGCTCCAGCTCTATTTGATCTTCTGCTAACAGCTCATCCAGATTAACCATCAGCTCCTGACTATACCGGGTTTCTAATTCCGCTGTGGTATAAGAGAAAAATACATCTACACTTCCACCGGACTGAAGCATGCTATCCAGTCTGGTATTTCCAGCCTTTGTATTTGAATATTGATAGTACTGCGCCTGAAGACCTTTTTCAGCAAATTCTTTATTAAAGGCATCGATGACATCTTGAGGACCCGAGCCCTTTGGTACGGCTCCCCATATTTTAATGGTTTTGACATCCTCTCCCTTACTTTGGTCTTCGGTTTCATTCATTGAAAGGCCTGCCAAAAACAGAACTATCATAGTACACAGTGTAAGTATGATAATAGGTACCGGCTGTTTAATCATCAACTTTCCATCTTCTCTTATCATTTGGGGTCCTTCCTGTAAGTTTTTTATATAAAATACTAAAGTAATTAGCATTTTCAATGCCTACCCGTTTAGAAATCTCATAAATGTGTAAATCAGATGTACTAATCAATTCTTGAGCTTTTTCAATTCTCTGTCGATTCACATAATCAACAAAATTGTAGCTGGTCTCTTTCTTAAAAATATGAGAGAAATAACTTCCGTTCATTTTCAGCATATCTGCCATGGTCTGTACGGTCAATTCTTCACTCAGATGTTCTTTGATATACTCTTTTACTTTGACTATGTCGGACCGGGGCTGTTGCCTCTCACTTTGGGCAAACCACTTAAACAGCCTTGTCAGTGCGTCCTGAAATGCCTCTCCTATTCTGGATGCCGTATCCGCATAAAGAAGTACCTGATATAAATCTAATTCCTCCTGGGAGTATAAATCTTCCTGAAAACATCCGTGACGCTTCATATACTTAACGATAGCATTATACAAATCAAAATATACCCTGCGTATATCCTTTTCTTCTTCCAGTTCCAGGGCGGCAATGCATCTAACGAAACGTTCAAGGGCTGCATGTGCATGTGCTTCCCCTTTATCAAACTCCTTGTCTACTTCAAAATCCAGGTCTTTTAATAAGTCCTGATTCTTTCTATATTTTTGCGATTTTGTCTGATTCTGATAGACTGAATTCACATAATAACATCTTCCTTTCGCAATTCTTTGTGAAAGTTTTTTTCTTAATCTTGTTAGAATTAACCCCGCTTCTCGCAGATTTGGATCTGCCTTGCCTACAACGCAGGAAGCCGTCAACCCCAGATAAGTCATGAAATGTCGGTTTAAAAGCTCCAAATGCTCCTGAATTGCTCCCACCATCTGCTCCATTGTCATACCAGCATTCTTTATCAACACTAAGACACCATCTTCGAAATGATAATAATCCGCCAAAAAACTATCTGCATAAACCTCCTGCATGATATTCATAATAGAAAAACGGAGCAGGTCAGTTTCCTTTACCTCTACTTCTTTCTCCATCAACTTAAAATCATCAATACAGACCAGCCACATATAAGTCGGTTCCACATAAGAAACCTGTAAGCCCAGCCGCTCCCTTTCCATATCCAAATCATATAAATCTACATAGGAGCGTTCCAGAAGCCTTGATAATAGCTGTTGTCGTACCGCCGGAAAATGGAATGGTTCTGCTTTCCGTTTTTCCTTTGTTTCTCCATCCTTACTGGATAATTCATTTAACAACTCCAATACACTTTCCTGTGTCACCTTCAGCTTAAACAGATAATCCTCTGCGCCTAGCTTCATGGCTCTTTTCACATTTTCTCCATCATTATAACTGCTTAATACTACAAGATGGATATCCGGGTACTTTTTCCTGCACTCCGCAATCAGCCAAAAGCCGTCCATAGGACTCATGACCAAATCCGTCATTACAATATCCGGTCGTCGTTCTCTAATTAGCTCCATGGCTTCTCCACCATCTGCAGCTTCTCCAATCACTTTGTAACCGTATTTTTCCCATTCCAGAATTGACTTCAGCCCAATGCGTACAATTAATTCATCATCCACAATCAGAACTTTAATCATATTAAACCTCCACGCTGCCTTCAGGCAGCTCAAACATTAAGCGAAAAGCACGCTCCGTGCTTTTTGCCGTGTGAAAAACGCCTTTTATTTTCACATTATTCCCCCCTCTTAATGATGTATGGTAAACTGTATTCTACAATCGTCCAATCATTTTCTCGAAACATTTGGAGACCATATTCTTCCCCATACGTCACACGAATTATTTCGTCTACATTGGTAACCCCAATTCCTGTTACTTTTTTGTGATTCCTGCTACCAATGTGCTTCTCCTGCTCAAACTGTTTAATTGCTTCATGAGAGATGGGATTCCCATTATTTTTTACACGTATCAGCAGAATTGCTCCTTCCCTCCTTCCAGTCACCACAATTTGACCGTCAGGCAGGTCCCTAAATCCATGGATAATACAATTTTCTACAATGGGCTGCATGGAGAACTTAATCATTTCACACTCCATTAATGTCTGATCAAGGTCTATCATCAATTGATAATTCATGCCAAACCTGGTGTTTTGTATCGACATATAAGTATAAAGGCTGTCTATTTCTTGCTTTAAAGTCACGGTCTCTTCCCCTTTATTCATACTATACTGCAGGATGTCTGTCAAATCATCAATACTTTTTACAATATTATCCTGCTTTCGAATAATAGCCATCCATCGAATGCTATTTAACGTATTAAATAGAAAATGGGGATTAATTTGAGCTCGCAGTGATTCAAACCTGTATCTTTCCTTTATCTGGTATTCCTTCTCCAGCTTTTCAAACAGTCCCGTAATATTATCTGCCATGTAACCAAAGGAGCGATAAAGCTCCCCAATCTCATCCTGATACCGGTAATTGATATCCAGCTTTTCATTAGCTGTATAATTAGACATCTTGCGGGACATCTGTTTGATAGGTTTAACAATAGCCTCGGAAAACAGATATACGATCAACAGCAATCCTAAACCAAACGTTGCAATGAACAACAGTGTCTGAATTAAGAACACCCTTTGCCGTTGTGCAATGTATTCTGAATCAATGCATGCAACAACCTTATCTGCCCTAATTTGACCAGTTACAGGTGTGGATAACGTATAATATATTACCTGATATCTGTGACCTCCGTATGTTTTGCTGAAATTACCGCTTTGCCCAGACAAATCATTCGTCAATTCCAGCTCATTTATATAAGTGCCTTCTTTTTGTTCTCGGACACTTTTTCCATCGGATATTATGAAAGTTTCATCAGTTTCATTATATTTATAGCTATCCAGAATCTGAAAAAGCACATCTGAGTCCATACTCAATATCAATATCCCACAGCCAATATTCCTAGCCACAGATATATAATTCTTTCCATCCGGTTTATCTGGAAACATAGAGGGATGGAATAAACTCCAGCTTAAATATCCCTTTTTTTCACTGGTTTCTTTTACCCAGTCTTCCTCCAGTAAAAAAGTATAGTCTTGAAAATTAACCCCATAGTTAGTATAGATGTTTTCCACGTGATCAAAAAACGTGATTTTGAGACCTTCATTCTGAATCAGATTACTGTTTACCAGACTATTAAGAATTTCTTCAAACTTAATGTATTTCTCGTAATAGTCCTCCTCCTGATTCATAATATTTTGAAAATCTGAGGAGGAATAAAAAAAGTGAGATAGATTTACCATATTTTCCTGAAGCTCATATAACTGTCCTTCACTGTTAAGGAAGGTCTGTTCCAGCGTATTGCTTATCTCTTTGTAGGTAAAGGATGATATCTTGTAATGGAGATAATAAAACATAAGAAAAGTGGGAAACACAATTACGGACAATATTATAATAAAAATTCTTTTTGAAAATGACATTCCGCTCATGATTTCCTCCTTTAACGATAAAACAATGCCACAATTCAAAGAATCATGGCATTGTAAGTATATCATACACGATAAGTTGATATCAATATTATTTGTAGGTGCTTTCCAGTCTCAGCTGCATATCCTCTGCTGCTTTTTTGGAATCTTTGGCTCCGGACATAGCCGCCTGTAGTTCCTCCACCACAATATTGTTCAGCTCTCCACCATTGCTCTTCATTGCAAATTCCAGTCTGGTTCCATCCTTGGTTAGCTCCAGCCATGGCTGTACCCAAGTGTTATTCTTTACTTCATCACTTTCTAGTGCTGACTTAAGTACTGGAGGCATACCGTTGCTTTCCAAATAGTCTAACCCTACCTCTTCGCTCACTAAATATTTAATAAACTCTCCTGCTTCAGCCTGTGCCTTGGATTTTTTAAATACTACCAACAGATGTCCCCACATAGATACCTGCTGCTGATCACCTTCTTTAAGAACTGGACGTGCCATAGTTTTAATATACTGATCTAGATTGTCCGCATCTACTCCATTGCTTACTGCTACACCATTACTTGCAATGGCGTCATCATAAAATGCCATTTTTCCCTGTGCGAAAAGTGTCCTAGCATCGGAACGAGCAATATTCATTTGAATAAAGCCTTTGTCAACTAATCCCTTATACCAATCCATACACTGAACCATAGCATCACTATTTGCTGCTATTTCACCAGCTTCATTTATAAGTTGTCCACCAAAGGTCCAAAGCCATGGCTGAAAATCTGTAGCCATCGTAGCATCCTTTGTTGAAACACCATATGGTATAATCTCTGGATCATACTCCCTAAGCTTTTGCATGCAGTCCTCAAATTCAGCAATCGTTTTTGGTGCCTCATTGTATCCAACTACTGCCAATAGCGTTGGATTGTATACCATGTTGATGGATGCGATTGCCCATGGCATACCAAGTTGTTTTCCATCCTTTTGTCCTACGGTCAATGCAGCTGCTTCGTAATTTTCCTTTAAATAATCTTCGCCTAGTAATTCATTCATATCCACTAGGATGTCCATTTCCGACAGTGCACCGAACATATTAATGTCTACCTGTGCCACATCCAATACTTCCGAGCCCTGATTACGAATAATTAACTGTTGCTGGGTATCTGCCCATGGCCAACCGATTACTTCTACCTGTGTTGTACCACTGCCATTAAACCCTTCCGCCATTTTACTGATGACGTCCTTTGTACTATCTTCTTGTGAAGACCAAGTAGCCCACACTATCTTCTTAGCCTCTCCCTTGTCTTCTCCTCCTTCGGTGTCACCACTCTCTGTCTTAACCGATGAATTCTCCACCTTTGCAGAATCTTTCTCTGTCGAACCACATGCAGTTAAACCTAATACCATGAATGCTGCCATGCAACAAGCCAATACCTTCCTCTTCATAAATGCTTCTCCTTTACATTTTTAATTGTACTATTTATTCTTTCACCGCACCGGACGTAAGCCCTGCGATAAAATACCTCTGTAAAAATATAAATATTAATGTTACTGGAATTGATACAATGATGGAAGCTGCCATCATTTCAGACCAGTTATTGTTAAACTCTCCCATATACTTCATCACCAGACCGGGTGCCAGTGTTCTTCTGGATGCATCTGTAATCAAGGTCAGGGAATACAGTAAATCATTCCAGCTCCATACAAAGGCATAGATTGCTGTAGAGATTACACTTGAAACCGACAGTGGAAAAATAATCTTGAAAATAATGATTGGCCATCCCGCACCGTCTATTTTTGCCGACTCAATTAATGCATCCGGTAGCTGATCAAAAAATGCTTTTAGGGTCCAGGTTCCCACCGGTAGTATAAAAGCTGTATAGGATAGAATTAATGCCATATAGCTGCCATCCATGTGCAGCTTCTGCATCATAACATATAAAGTTAAAAGCAGAATTGCCTGGGGAAAGGCCTGTGCCATCATAACTAATGTCATAAAGCTACGTTTTCCGCGATATGTAAATTTGGAAAAGCTAAATCCTGCAAACATTGCTACCAAGGTACCTATAATGGAACTAGCAAACGATACTAGCAGACTGTTTCTTAGATATAGCATTATATCCGGTGACTTCAGTACGGCTATTACATGCTCCGGTGTAAAATTTGATAAAAACAGGGTTAAACTAAATGTTTCTTCTGATGGCTTTAAAGCTGTGTTAATCAGCCAAAACAAGGGGAATAATACAAAACCTCCTACGATAATTGACGCTATTGCTATAAATAACTTAAACCCTCTGGTTTTAATAAACATCTTGTTCCCTCCTATTTCTTTCCTGCATTTCTAGTGTAGAAAAAGCTGAAGACAGCCAGGAAAACAGCCCATAAGGTTCCTATTGTAGCTGCCATTCCGATATCATACCCACTGAAAGCCTTTCTATATACCGCAGTTG